>CAXUEY010000148.1:0-14826 GCA_964250225.1 uncultured Ktedonobacteraceae bacterium
TTTTTCTTGTATTTGTGTTTTTGCACATGTTTATATGGATAGGGAGCGAGAAATTGAAAATTTCTCGCTCCCTATCCATATAAACATGTGCAAAAGGAGATTACTCTTTCACATCGCGTTTCCACGTGAGGAAAAAGGCGATAAACGCGAAGATGAGCGCGTAGATAGCTGCGGTGAGTAACGTATGGTTGCCGTCCACCTGCACCAGGGGTGCTGTACCGAAGGCCCAGGCGGTATGTTGAACTTTTGCCACCATTCCGGCCATGATATTCAGATTGGGACCGAGCAGGTAAGCACTGACATTTCTCCAGAAGTCATTTTTCGTCAGGAAAAAAGCAATGGTCAGGATCAGGCCCAGAATGTTATCAACCGGGAACCAGGCGATGGACGCGCTGAGGCCGCCTGCGAACGAGCGGAAGAGCACCGTGATCGCGGTAGTCATCAGGATAGTGACGCCCATATTGACCAGGATCGTCAGGACATAAACCCCGATGTCGTGCCAGACGGGGGCATTCAGTGCGGGGAGAGCGCTCAGGTTGCCGGTCAGCAGTTGGATCAGGAGAACGGTCAAAAGGAAGCTCAGAACCAGACCGATGATCATCAACAGGATCGCCCAGATGACAATGGCTGAGAGTTTGGCGAGCAAGAACTGCACGCGTCCCACGCCGCGTGCCAGCACCACGCGGATCGTGCCCAGTTGATACTCCTGCCCGATCACGCGCGCGGTCAGGATAATCAGAAAAAAGCCGCTAAAGATGCGCATGACCACCAGACCTGCCACGCCCTGTGAGTAGAGAAAGTCGCTTCCAGATGCGGTAATGGCCTCCTTCGTATTCGTCGCGACAAACAGGATCAGGTAGGGCAGACAGAGCGCGCCCACGAAGAGGACCAGCATAATCCAGGTGGTTAACTGGCGATTGATCTTGAACAGTTCGCCGCCCACCAGGCCGAAGAAACTGGGCTTCGAGGTGTGCAGGCTGCGCTCGGTGGCAACAAGTTCAGAAGTTGTAGTTACGGTACTCATTTTACTTTACGTCTCCTGAGCCAGAATTGGTCAAACTTAAGAAGACCTGCTCTAGATCCTGAGCGGGCCGTTCCAACAGGTCGGGCACAAAGCCTGCTTGCGATAAAAAGAGGTTCAGGGAGCGCCCGCTCTCTTCCGGCGCGGCTGTAATCAGTGTGTGCTCGTTCTCGTGGCGCGCGCTCTGGCCCCACGGCTGCGCTTTCAGGAGTGTCACAGCCTCGGATGCGCGTTCGACGGTCACGCGGAACTCGCCGTGGTTCTGTACCAACTCGGCCACAGTGGACTCGGTGACGAGCTTGCCCAGATTGATGATGGCGACGCGTGTGCAGATTTGCTGCACTTCGGTTAGCAGGTGACTGGAGATGAAGACAGTTTTGCCCTGCGCGGAGAGACGATGCATCAGATCGCGCATCTCGACAATGCCGGCGGGGTCCATGCCGTTGGCTGGTTCATCTAGCAGCAGCACATCGGGGTCTTGCAAGAGAGCTATCGCAATGCCCAGACGCTGCTTCATGCCTAGCGAGTACGTCTTGACCTTATCTTTCTGGCGTCCGGCCAGACCGACCAGTTCCAGCACCGCGTCGATGCGGTTCTCTGGTACGCCACCCAGGGCGGAGGCGATAGCGCGCAGATTGTTGCGCCCGGAGAGATAGAGGTAGAGCGCGGGCGTCTCGATCAGCGCGCCCACGCGCGGCAGCACATGCGCGCGCCGTCTGGCCACATCCTGGTCCAGAATCTCCACACTGCCAGAGGTAGGGGAGATCAGGCCCAGAGCCATGCGGATCGTCGTCGTTTTGCCCGCTCCATTGGGACCAAGAAAGCCAAAGATCTCGCCTTTACGAACTTCCAGACTGAGATCATCCACGGCCAATCGTTGCTTATATTGTTTGGTCAGATGAATCGTGCGCAGCGCCACATCGCCAGAACGCGCCTGGCTTGAAACGTCGGCTGGCACAGTGAGAATCTGTTCGGCCATATACGCAATGTCCTTTCTGCATAAGAGAATGGTCAGAAGAGAATAGTTATATCCACAGGTATATACAGGTGAGTCTCTCTATTAGTTGCAGAAATAGGAGGAAAGGTTCGCTTTTTCGTATTTTCCTCTTTGTATCCATATCACCATTGGTGGTGATATGGAAAACGCTATTTGCAAAATTGGCCCCCAAATGATAATAAGGAGTAGATTTTGTATCCATATCACCACCAATGGTGATATGGAAATCGCTATGATCAGAATCTACCCTATAAGAGGATATACGGATCAGTGAACTGGTCTGCATATCCTCTGAGAAGTGCTCAATGCACATTGCGGTTCTGGTCGGCCCAGTATTTTGCGCGCAGATCGCGTTTGAGGATTTTGCCTGCACCGCTTTTGGGCAGGGGGTCGGAGAGAAATTCGAGGCTGCGCGGCACTTTGTAGCCGGCGATTTGCTCGCGGGTGTGCTCGATCAGTTCTTCGGAGCTGGCCTGAGCGCCGGGCTTGAGCACAACGACGGCGTGGACGGCCTCACCCCAGCTCTCGTGGGGGATGCCGATGACGGCGGCCTCTAGCACAGCGGGATGTGTGTAGAGCGCGTTCTCGACCTCGACGGAGTAGATGTTTTCGCCGCCGGAGATGATCATGTCTTTGGCGCGATCAACGATATAAATGTAGTTCTCTTCATCGACGGTGGCGAGGTCGCCGGTGTGCAACCAGTCATCGACAATGGCCGCGGCGGTGGCTTCGGGCATGCGCCAGTAGCCCTGCATGATGTTGGGGCCGCGCGCGATGATCTCACCGATTTCGCCGGGTCGCACATCTTTGTTGTCGGCATCGACCACGCGCACCTCGACGCCCAGGACTTCGCGCCCTACGGATAAGAGACGGCGCATCTGGGCGGGCGAGCCGTCGGGCTGGTGATCCCAGGTGTCGAGTCCTGTGAGAAGGGGTGATGCCTCGGTCAGTCCGTACCCCTGCGAGAAGATCTGGCCCCATTTCGCCATACCCTGTTTGAGGATCTCGACTGGCATGGGCGAGGCGCCATAGGCCAGACGTTTCAGGCTGGAGAGATCGTAGTTTGAGGCGTTGGGATGGTTGAGCACCATATTGAGCATCGTCGGCACCAGCAGCACCAGCGTGACCTTCTCCTGCTCGATGGTTTTCAGAACCAGTTCGGGGTTGAACATAGGGATGAAGGCGTGGCGCGCGCCCACCATAGTCAGCGCGAAGGTCGAACCGGCGTCGGCCAGGTGGAACATCGGCGCGGCGTGCAGGTAAGTGTCTTTTTCGCCATAGGCTGCGGCGGCGATGGTATGCATGGCGTTGGAGACAATGTTTTTGTGTGAGAGCATCACGCCTTTGGCCCGTCCCGTCGTGCCGCCGGTGTAGTAGAGACCGGCCAGATCATCGTCCTCCATCACCTGGTCCACGCTCTCCTGCATATGGCTGCCCTGACTGACCACATCCTCATAATTGATCATCCCCGTCGGCGTCTCGTCGCCGATGTAGACCACATTCTCGACGGTGGGAAAGCTGTCGCGTCCACTGGCGTGCGGCGCGAAGGTCTTATCCACGATCAGAGCCTTGCTCTCGCTATCGTTGAGGATAAAGACAATCTCGGCGCGGGCCAGGCGGATATTCAGTGGGACAATCACCGCCCCCATGCGAGCGCAGGCGTAGTAGAGTTCCAGGTAGCGATGACAGTTGAGCATCAGGACGGAGACGCGATCTCCGCGTTGCACACCGAGTCCAGCCAGGCCACGGGCCAGCGCGTCGGTGCGTAGCTCAAATTCATCCCAGGTGTAACGCGTGCTGCCGCAGACCACCGCCTCGTGGGTGCCCGCGACCTTTCTAGCGTGTGCCAATCCCTGTGCAATATTCATGAGACTCCCTTTCGCTTCAGGAAAATTCAATGACGCCGCGTATCAGCTTGCCGGCCACTAGATCGGCGTAGGCTTCGTTGACTTGATCCAGGGTATAGGTGCGCGTCACCAGCTCGTCCAGCTTGAGCTTACCATTGGTATACATGTGGAGCATCGTAGGGATATCGTTGCGGGGACGGGCGTCGCCGTAGAGCACACCCATCACGCTTTTTTGGGCCAGCACCAGGTTGAGGGGCGCGATAGGCAGGCTTTGTTGGGTCGCGGGGGCCAGGCCAACCAGGACCAGCGTGCCATTTTTCGCCAGCGCCTTGTACGCCTGGGAGGTCGTTTCGGGAAGCGCGATAGCGTCGAACGCGTACTCCACGCCCATGCCCGCGGTCAGCTCGCGTATTTTCTTGAGGGGATCACCTTCACGCGAATTGAAAGTGTGAGTGGCGCCCAGTTCGCGGGCCTTCTCCAGCTTCAAATCGTGGATATCCACCGCGATAATCATACGCGCGCCCGCCAGGGCCGCGCCCTGCACGATATTGCTGCCAACGCCGCCGCAGCCCACGACCAGCACTGTGCTGCCCGGTTGGACGCGCGCGCGATGGATCACCGAGCCAACGCCAGTCAGCACGCCGCAGCCAACCAGCACTGCGCGATTGAGGGGATAGTCTTTGGCAATAGGCACCAGGGAAATATCGGGCACCACCGTGCGTTCGCTGAACGTCGAGACAAAGCAGAACTGGCCGACATTCTGCTTGGCGGCGTTGTGCATACGGAAGGTGCCATCGAGCAGCGCGCCCGCGGCTGACGCGGTTCCCTTGTCGCATAGATTAGCGTGGCCCGCGGTGCAGTACGAGCAGACGCCGCACGAGGGCATAAAGCTCAGCACCACATGATCGCCGACGGCATAATTAGTCACGCCGGGACCAACGGCCTCGATAATGCCCGCGCCCTCGTGTCCCAGCGCCATCGGTAAGTACGCGGGCAGCTCGCCCGTCACTACATGATAATCGGAATGGCAGATGCCGGCGGCCACCATGCGCACCTGCACCTCGTGTGCTTTGGGGGGATCAAGCTCAACCTCTTCCACGCGCATCGGTTCGCCAGGGGCATACAAAATAGCTGTGCGAGTCTTCATGCAGTCTCTCTCCTTTATTGACGCCGTGCTACTGTTTTGTAGCGCATGCTTCAAGGATATCATGGGATGGTGACGTGGTGCAATATTTAGGGTTTGGTCTGCACCTGATGAGTACGCAGTTTGGTGGCAAAATGCGCTGTGAGCTGGCTCAAAATCTGTTCAGCCAGTGTAGATAGAAATCACTTTGTCAGGCCTCGATTTCTGATGGAAAAGTGAGAGATTGCTGCTCTCCTTTACGCCATTTTGCGGCATAGAAAAACAGATCTTTGAAAGCGCGCACAATTGGGATAGTGCCTCTCAAAGAAGTCATTACCAAAAGCTTCTTAATTGAATAATTCTTGCTTCTCGGTTATTTTATCGTCACCCGCAGATTCAGCAGGGACTATTGGTGGAAGAAAAGGATCACTTTTCTCTTGTTGTTGCTTTTTCCTGTAAAGCAAGATAAGAGCAATAATACAGGCAACCACAACAATCCCGGCACTGCCTACTATAAATGTCTTTGAAGGCTCTCCTGCCCAGAACGTTTGCGCGAGCAAAAGATTGATAAAGATACTTAACCCCGCCAGGCCGATCCAACGTATATCCAGGCGCGCGGCTCTTTGGGCAAGAAGTAAGAAGAGCAGGGGATAAAGTGGAAGCAAATAGCGGGCACCCACCTGAATCCACCCCTCATAACTGTATAACAATATTGGTAAGAGTAGAAGTGCAATTGTTATCCAAAAGGTATTACGTAACCAAGACTGAGGTGTTTTCCCCTGAGATGTAAAGAGGAAGATCGCCAGTAGAGGGGTGCTAAAGAATATGCTCGTTCCCATGCCATTCATGAATAGGTTCAAATGCGGATATATATCGAAGACATTAATGAAAGAAAAGCTGGGCCAACTGAGGAAATCAACGACGAAATTAGGCCAGATATAATGCCAACTTATTAAACCATATTTGACAGCAGAGTAATCTTGCTGTTGTTGAATGTCGTAACCAGTGCTCAAAAAGCTGCCGAAGTAGAGTTTGTTACGAGCCAGGAGTATGAGCAAGGCAATGATAAATGGTGTAAATATAAGAGTTAATTCGCGTAATGATGGCCAGCGCTGCGGCAAAAATTGCCGTTGATGTTGAAAACCACGTCTAACCCCTAAATCGTGCAGATAGACAACAAAGGGGATAATGCCGATCAGTACTTCAGAGGTACGCGTGAGCAATACTATACCAAGGCCAAGTGTCGCCAGCGACCAACGCTTGCTGAGAGTACTATGAAGTGTGATCATGGTCCCAAAGACGCTAATAGTTTGAGAGGTAAACCATGCTGCACCACCCAGGCAAAGCCACAAAGCTACCGTACCAAAACCAAAGGTCAGGGCTATAATCAGGTTTTCAAGCGATGTGCGTATAGTGATACGATGCACGCGCATCACCTCAAGCGTCCGAAACAGCAAAACAATATTCCAGGCTGCAAATATCCAGGTAAACCAGATATCGCTGAATTTATCGCCTAAAACAGCCACAAATGGAAGCATTAACAAGGCGGGTAGAGGGGGAAAGACAAGATAGATTTTTCCATTGACGATAATCGAATCATGGACTGATACGCCAAGATCTAAATGGCCATGTAACCAGGCGTGTGCTTGTAAGATAAAATAAGTAGCGCCAGATGGATTGGTTGGGTGAATGTGAAGCACTTTTGCGAATCCGCCGAGCAAAAGTATCAGTATGGCGCAGAAAACGCCGTCATTCACGCGGCGATTTCTGCATTTTTTTATATGCTGATCCATTGCTTGCCTTTCTCTGTTTCTATTATTACTTGTTTAAGAACCATCCAAATAATTGATTGCCAGAGAAAAATAAATACCCGAATATAAGCAATGTAAGAAGCGAGAAAAATAAAAATGTCTTTTTCTCAAAAATCCTTTCCGGGTCTTTGACAACAGTGTTCTCCTGATAAGCAAGATGAAAAAACCAAATTATCCAACTCACCATAAAGGGAAGGGCAACGACCACATCCACGCTGTATTTAAACGATAATGCACCTAACATAAAAGTGAAAGACATAGCAGCAGCTATCATTGAAAAGAGCAATTTCTCTTCGTTGTAGTATTTGAAACTGCTTCTGTATTTTGCAGCTTCGTCCTTGTCTTGTATAAATCGTATCTCGCCAAAACGCTTCGCTGCCATCAAGAAAATGCCCAGGAACCAAAAGCCGAAAATAATAGAAGCCGGCACCAAATTTGATGGTTTTGCAACTGCATACCATCCAACCATCAGCCTTATGGGGTTATTGGCTGCTTCAAAGATGAAATCTACAAAAGGTTTATCTTTCAGTCTGAAGGGTTTTACGTTATAAAGGATGCCACTTATTAAAAGAAGAGACAGTGATATAAATAACATATAGTTATTTATGGTTGAAATAAGCAAAAATCCAGCGACATAAAGGATTACAGATAGACAGATGACAGTAACTGGGGATATTTTCCCCGAAGGAATTGCTCGATTTTTCTTTTCTGGATGATGTTTATCTGTCTCTAAATCCAATACTTCATTGATCCCGTAGTTGCCTGATGCAACGAGGCAGAGTGCAGCGAAAGAAATAAGAACGGGATAAATAAAGTGAAAAGAGAATATGGATAGGAAATTTATTTGCAGTATTTTAATTGCTAAAATAACCGCAGCAAGCATGAAACCATTCCTATACCATCTCAAAGGTCTAAAAACGTCGATTGCGCTTTTGAATGTATCACTCCAACTCTTTTTCGCCTTTTGAGGATCGTTGTTGATTACATTTTCAAAGGTATCTTCTTCCTTTTCCAGTTTTTGAGGATCATTGCTGATTACATTTTCAAACATGTCTTTCTCCTTTTTCAGTTTTTGAGGAAATTAGCTTTGTGTGAATCAAGGACATCGTCAAGCCTCTCTCAGTGATCTCGATTGCATCGAAATATAATAATTTGTTAAATTCCAACTTATTATAGGTGAGCTGCATTGTCGGGTCAATCCTTAGCCGGGGGCTGGTAGTACTAATAGCCAGAGGTCGGACACGCACGCAAAATGATGTAACACGATGACTCACGCAATCTGTCATGACGTCCTCGAATTTTGTGGCGCGCATCTATCAGCAAGTTTGTTTCTCACACGAGGATCGCGGGTGAAAAACGCCCTGCTGCGCCATCAGCGCCGGGTATACTTGCCCTAGAGTTGATAAACCCTGTCCACTTTGGGCCAGGGTTGGAGTGTCCCAGGCTGGCGTGGGCCAACCTAGAATGAGGTAGGTATAGATGCTACACATGATGCTTGATCTCTACGGGTGCAATCCCGATCTGCTGGCAGATGAGGCCCTGTTGCGCGCGGTGCTTGAAGAATATCCCAACCGCATCAATATGGTCAAGGTCGGGTCGGCTGAATTGCGCTACATCAAGACCAGTAGCCCGCTGGACGATGGCTACTCTGGCTTTGCGATTATCGCCACCAGCCATGTCAGCCTGCACGCCTGGGCACCGTACCGCATGATTAACATCGATGTTTTCTCATGTGAGGAATTCTCGGTTGAGGATGTCGTGGCCTTTGCTTGCCAGACTTTTCAGACCAGCGATGTAGAAGTTCATACTGTGCGCCGCGCCACGCGTTCGCCGCGCATCTCGCCACGCGAACAACAGCCTGGTCGCGCGACCGATATGTTGAGTTGCTTATGAGAATCAAACTTCTCGCGGGCTGCGGCTTCTTGCTGAATACGATCCTCTTTGCCACCTATTACGCGGTGGCTAAAGAGGCCCTGAACCGGATCGACCCCATTGTCTTCACTTTTTTTGAGATGATTGTACTGGTTCCGGCGGCTCTGCTGATTTTGTTCTGCTCGTGGAAGGCGCTGAATAGAGCCGTTGTGCGGCGTGGCGTCTTGCTGGGGAGTACCCTCTGCCTGGCTCTGTTTACGATTGCCATCGCGCTCAAATACACTACAGCCACCAGCACGGCCTTTTTTCCGGCGCTGAATGGTTTTGTGGCCGCGCTGATCGCCTGGGCGCTTTTCCGCGAGCCGTTGAAGGGTGCGACCTGGCTGGCCGGTCTGCTCTCGCTGGGCGGCGCGGCCCTGTTGATTTTTACCTCGTCGATGGGCAACTGGCGCGGCACCCTGATCGCGTTTCTGGGCGGCCTGTTTTATACCGGCTATGTCTTTCTCTGTGACCAGCAACAGAAAGCTGAGCAGTCGCGCTGGGCGCTCTTTGGCGTCGAGATGCTGACGACTGCACTGTGGGCGAACCTGGTGGTGCTGCTCTTTGGCAACTGGCAGGCGGTCCACCCGATCCTGCCCAAAGATATCCTGGTGGTGCTGTATGTGGCCGGGGCCTGCACCTTTGTGCCTGTGCTGATTACTGTACTTCTGCAAAAATATATCTCGCCGGTGACGGTCTCATTTATCTATATTCTAGAACCGGTGCTGGGGGCTGTGGTCGCCTATCTCTATTTGCGCGAAACACTATCTGTTGCGGGCTATATCGGCGGTGGGCTGGTGGTGCTGGGTGCGCTAATCCACACCTGGGGGACGCTGGGACGGCCTGCTGAGAGGCGTGTACATGAGCTTCAACGCGCGCGGGGTTCGTGGGTGAGTACGCTGCTATATCCTGGTGTGAGTTGTATGCTGGGCGTGGTGCTGCTCTCGCGTCTGGGTGGAATGCCGCCGGGTTCATGGCGCGAGGTTGCCCGTCTCTGGCCACAGTTCGCGACGGAGATGCAGCAGGGGCAGGGCACGTATGTCACGTTGCTGCTGATCCAGGCTGGTGGCTGGCTGGTGGCGTGGCTTGCTGTGCTGGTCATGGGTGCTATGGCCTGTTATCACGCTCTGCGCCGCGTGTTTGTACCTGCTCAGCCGCGTTATATAGCTCAGCCTAAAGAGGCGCGTCACATGCAACCTGTGCAACTGGTGCCGCATACACCTGCGCGCACGCCCGTGCAAACGGGCCGCCGCGTCTCCCCAGGCGCCTTTGTGCCAGCGCGGGCCATACCGTTGGAGCAGCAGCCCCGGCGCGGCGCGGTTCGTGTGCCGGAACGTTCCGCGCAACGCATCACGACGCGCCTGGTGGAGCGGCCTGCTCAGCGTGTCAGTGAGCATATGCCAGAACAGGCCACGTGGCATGGCGGGGCTGTGTGGGGCGAGGCTCCAGATGTTGGCAACAGGCGTGTTTACCCATCCACCGAACCGTTGCGGCGTGAGGTGGCGCCGCTGCCGAGACGTCGCGCCAATCTTGAGCGTATCGACGCATAAACAGGGAATGCTCTGCGGCAGGATGCTGCGGGGCTGGGAGATGGTTTTTGTAATACATGCGGATCTGAAATGAGAAGAGGTCGTTTATGAAACTCAATGAAAGTGGGGATTTTTGCCTGCTCTATGTCGAACCGACGGATGAGAGGCAGAGTCTGTTTGAGGCCATCGGCGCGCAGAGAAAGCCGGTGGTCCTGATGCTGCTCCTGGAGTCTGGCCAGTCTCGCCCCAGGCTGTTTCAGCGACCTGAGGATTTCAGCGACCTGAAGCATGTGCGCAGACAGAGCGGCATCTCCGTGATTTTTCTGACATCTGGCAGCGAGCACCTGGCTCAAATGGCCGCGCGCTATGGCTTTCCCGCCTATCCATCCATCGATGCCTTCGCGAACTTTCTGGCCCACGGACGTCGCGCCACGGGCGAGGAGAGCGATGGACGAGCGCCGCGCCGCGCCAGAACCGGACCGTTGCCGCACCCATCTTCACAGAACGCGCGGCACGCCACGCCCACGGGATCGTTGCCCACGTTGGCCCAGAGCACACAGCACGCTACGCCCACGAGATCGTTATCGGCGTCCCCCTGGCCTGCGCCGGCTGCTCTGGCCGTTGAAGACGCCGCCCGCGCGAATACGACAACTGCTCCCCTCAACGAGCAGGGAGAGCTGACCTTCTGGCCCGCGCCTGAGCACGTGTCCGCGCCGTTTGCTGATGGACAAGCAATGGGCCGCGCCAACGGTCAGTATACGCCCGTGTCATCCGCGCGCGCGGCGCCGGGCGAGCCTCCTTTTTACCAGAGTGAGATCCCGCCGCGCCGCTCAGCCCTGTCGCCACACGAGCAATATACACGCCATCCAAATTGGGAGCCAGAGGCGCATATGTCTGAGCATGCCACAGTCCCGCATGCGCGTTATGAGCGCCCACCTCAGGCGCACCCGGAGCACACGCAAGCGGCGCGTCCGCGCTCTTCACCCGACCTGCCAGCGTATACGCCCTCGCGCTCAAGCTCGGATGGGTACGCACCACCGTTGCGTGCTCAGAGGCGGCGGCGCGGCCTCATGCCGGTGCTGATCCTGCTCTCAATCCTGATTCTGGGTGGCGCGGGCCTCGGCTCATTTATCGTGATCTCGCGCGCGGCGCCCATCGCTCCAGCAGTGGCGCGGCCCGTTGGCTCGATCACTTTTATGAGTAGCGAACAACTGAATGAGACGACCAGTCAGGGCATCGACGACCAGGTGCAGATTACTCTGCATACCCTTAGTGCGCCCACGTCGGGCAAAAGTTACTATGCCTGGCTGCTGGGTGACGCGGACCTGGCGGAATCGCAGTCGATTCTGCTTGGTAAGCTCACGGTGGTGAATGGCTCCGTGAATATGTTCTATTCAGGCGATGCTCAACATACCAATTTGTTGCAGATTGGCAGCCGTTTTCTGATTACCGAAGAGGATAGCACAGTCACGCCGCTGCTCCCGTCGCCAGAGACTAGCGCCTGGCGCTATTATGGCGCGCTGCCCACGACCCCCGATCTCAGCGACAAACATCATTATGCCTTTCTCAATCACCTGCGCCACCTGCTGGCCGATGAGCCAATTCTGGATGAGATAGAGCTGCCGGGCGGCCTGAATAACTGGTTTACACGGAACACGCAGACGCTGGTGGAATGGACTACCAGTGCCCGCGACCAGTGGCAGGCGTCCTCAACGCATAGCGCGGCATCTGTACGCGACGTAGCTATGAATGTGCTCTCGTACCTGGATGGCATGTCGTTTATGCCTCAGGATACGCCGCCGGCCTCGCAGCGCGTCCAGGTGGATCTGGATACCCACCTGGCAGGTTTGGGGCTTGTGAATGTGAGCGGCCCCAGCCAGAACCCGGCCAGCTATATCGACCAGATTCTCTATCACCTGAACGGTTTGCTCCACGCGCCTGGCTCGCCCGCCAGTGTGCGCGCCACCGCAGCCGCGCTCTTACCCGCTATGAGCAGCGTGGAGACGTGGCTGCAAAACCTGCGCAGTGATGATAAGCAGCTTCTGGCCATGAGTGACGCGCAACTGGGTCAGGCGGCGGCCTCGGCGCTGCTCAACGATATGGTTGTGCAGGCCAGCAATGCCTATACCGGTAACACTGATCCCGCAACGGGCCACGCCGAGCACGGGGTGGCCTGGATTCACCAGCAATTGCAGAGTATGGCTACGATCTCGGTCAGCACCTATATTGGCGGTGGCACGGTCCCAGAAGTTGGTCCATCCACCCCCAACGGCTCTACCACGCTGGCACCCGGACTACAGGCCGCGCGGAGGCCATCATGACGACGCGTATGCTTGCCCTGACCTTGCTGACCCTGTGCATGCTGGGTGGACTCGCAGCCGCGCTGTTCGCACCGGCGCTGGCCGCGACGCTGACCGTACCAGCCACGCCTGCCGCGGGTCAGATTGCCACGCCCCCGAACGTTGAGCCGATGCAGTCCCCTGCTGGGCAGACACCTCCGAGCACGCCGCAGCCCACCCAGCTTGCCAGCGGTGTCACCGTTCTGGCGCAGGATACCTTTCAGCGCCCCGACCAGGCTCTGTGGGGCCAGTCTTCGGATGGGCAGATCTGGAGCGGCGATGCCAATAGTAGTTCGCGCTTTTCTATCGCCAATAACGCCGGACGGATCTCTGGCGGTACGGGGTCGGCGCAGGCCATTATGAATGTCAGTAGCCAGGATGCTGAGCTGCTTGTGAATGGCACGGTCAGCCAGTTCAACGCCCGTGGCGCCACCAACCTGGGCGCCGTGCTGCGCTGGCAGGATGCCCACAACTGGTACAAAGCCCTGATCGATGGCAATAAGCTCCAATTGCTCAAAAGTGTCCAGGGGAAAATCAGCGTGCTCGCGACACTGCCGTTCAGTGCTGTGGGCGGCACGACCTACAAGCTGCGTTTCCGCGTCCTGGGCAGCTATCTCTTCACGAAAGCCTGGTCCAGCGCGCAAGCGGAGCCAGCCAACTGGATGCTGATGGTCATCGATACCGCTCTACGTGTGGGATCGGGCGGTATCCGCGTGCTGCTGGCAGATGGAGTGGTCATCCGCGTGGATAGCTTTGTTGAAACCACTGTTCCCAAAGTTCTGTAGCGTATATCCACAGGAGTAGCCGCCATGCAAGCCAAAGCAACCATTCAGGAACGCCTCACCCACGCTTATATGAATTCTAAGGCTACGCGCCTGCTCTGGATGCTGGCTATGACGAGCGCGGCTGTGCTATTCTACCTGCTCTCCGGCGGCTTCCCGCCCTGGGCCTGGCGCCTGCTCTTTCAGACACTGCCCCACGTCTCCGAGCTGCTGGCCCTGCACGCTCAGGCCACATTGCTGGCTCTGGCTGGCCTGGTGCTGCTCTCACTGACCATTTTGCTGACCTGGTTGCTACTGCTCTGGCTGGCCTGGCGCATGCTGGCCTACGCGCTCCACGCGCGTCGAGAACTGCGCCTCTTTGCCGCAGAGATGCGGGAAGCGCACTATCTGGCACAAGAAGAAGCGCAGTATGCCCAGAACTATGCATCCGCCAACCAGCTCGAAGAGGCGCCGTACACCTGGGACTATCCAGCTACTGACCAGCTTGCAGAAGCGCAGTATGTCCAGAACTATGCATCCGCCAACCAGCGCGAAGAGGCACCATATATCTGGGGCTATGCGTCCACCGACCCACTTGAAGACGAGCAGTCCAGTCGGAGCTATGCGTCCACCGACCCACTTGAGGGCGCGTGGTACAGCCAGGGCTATGCATCCGCTGAGCACCTTATGGATAGTGAGGGTATGTCTTGCTACCAACATGATGTGATTGGAACATATGAAGCTGAGTTGGCAGCAAGCTGTGTACAGAGAAACGCACCGCATGCTGATGAACAGATCTCGCGCCCATTATCCTGGCCAGATGTCTTATATGCTCAGATAAACGCTGCATCAGTGGTAGAACACGTGCCGACCCATCCTCTTCCGTCTCCTGTCAAACGTAGAGCTACCGTAGATCTTGTGTTACCTGATGCATGGGAATATGCGTCAACAGCACCCCTGGCCGGGCTAACATTCGCGCCACCGGCGCCGCGCTCAACCACGCAACTGATCGTGAGTACGGCTCTGGATGTGGGTTTGCGGCGCCAGGACAAGCCCAATGAAGATAGCCTTTTGGCCATACAGCATACGCGTGTGCTGCATGGTGCTAGCTGTCCTGTGGGTCTATTTGTGATCGCCGATGGCATGGGAGGTCACGAGAA
This sequence comes from uncultured Ktedonobacteraceae bacterium, assembly GCA_964250225.1. Classification (GTDB taxonomy): domain Bacteria; phylum Chloroflexota; class Ktedonobacteria; order Ktedonobacterales; family Ktedonobacteraceae; genus Paraktedonobacter. Next base: position 14,500 of record CAXUEY010000148.1, read on the forward strand.
TGGGCAGGAGGCCAGCCGCCTGGTTATTCGCGCGCTCAGTGCCGCCATTGCGCCCTCGCTCTATACAGGACCGGCGGACGACAATTATATGGAACTGCTGAGTGAAGGGATGCATCGCGCCAACCTCGCGCTCTACCAGTGTAACCGCCAGAAGCAGGCCGACATGGGAACCACCCTGGCCGCTGCCCTGGTCGTCAACACCACCGCCTATATCGCTAACGTCGGTGATAGCCGCGTCTATCTGTATCGCTCCGCCAGCGGCCTCTCGCAGGTTACTCGCGATCACTCAACCGTGGCGCGTCTGGAAGAGGCGGGGGTGATCCAGCC
>CAXUEY010000149.1:0-5676 GCA_964250225.1 uncultured Ktedonobacteraceae bacterium
AAGCTCTGGTGGACGTCACAAAAATATCTTTACGTTATTTTCGCGCACATAATCAGCGCCACAGGCAAGACAAAACCCCACGCGCCATCCTGTTCGGCGATGCCCAGGCGCGCGCGCGTGGCTGGCGAGGCGGTACGCATGAGCTGTTCGATGGTGGCGACGGATGCAGGTGGCGTGCGCATACGCCGGGTCCAGGAGGGGATGTCGAGGAACAGGCCCCATTCGCGGGCCTGCTGAAGTGTGAAGCCTGCCTCGTTCAATAGGGTCGTCCATTCGGAGATGCGATAGTTGCGCATGTGCGAGGGATCGCGCAAGGTCTCGATCTCGTGGAGGAGCGCGTCGGCCTCCGGGTCTTCTGGCGAGGTCGAATCGACCAGCACAAGCTTGCCGCCTGGTTTGAGCACACGCGCCCACTCGCGCACCGCCTGTTGTACGTTAGGGAAGTGATGAGGCGCGTGACGGCAGGCCACGACATCGAAGCTGCTCGCCTCGCATGGCAGCGCCTGGGCATCGCCTTCGAGGTAACTAATATTGTGCAGGTGTCGGGCGCGAGCTTCCTGTTGCGCGACTTCGAGCATGGGCCGCGTGAGGTCCAGCGCCACAACCTGTGCCGCGTGTGGGGCAAGCGCAAAGGCAGTATGACCACCACCCGTCGCCACGTCCAGCACGCTCTCTCTCCCCGTGAGGGCCGCAGCCTCGACAAGCCAGGTGAGATCCTCCCCACCGGCGTGGACCTTGCTGGTTACATACTGCGCCGCCACCGCACCAAATTGACTCTGCACCTGGCGCATTTTCTCGTGCTCGGCTTCCTGCGGGGTAGTATTGCGCTGATTGCTCTCAGACATGCTTATTCCTTTCATTGGGACAGATAGAAAGAGCTTTTATGTATCTATGAGAGAGTATAATGGCCGCGCAGCGATCTGTCTAATGCTTATTTTGTGGAGGGGTGGTAGTGCTCTGGATTTCTTCTAGTGCTGGAGCCTCGCCCGTGGTCAACGCTGCTTGAACGCCTCATTGCGGCAAGCAGCGCGATTGGCTTTTGATTGTTGAGAGAAATGCTATCCTTCGGCGAATGGTCCGTCGCTGGACCAGCTATGCCCTTCCCAGAAAATGATCCCGTGCTCCATATCGTCGGGTACGCTATCGATGCGCAGGAACGCTTGATGGACGGCGTGTATGGGCACACCACTGGCCTGCTCGGTGCGTTGGACGCGCAAATCGCGGATGACCTCTTCTCCACAGGAAAAGCAGAAACTCCCACCTGGATGAGATGCTCCCCTCACCAGCGCAAGGTGTATCTCGGCAGTGTTTCCGCAGGCGACGCAAATAGTACTCTGTCCATCTGGGTTTTCGGCAAAAGAGATGTTCAACTCGTTCTGTGCCATAATGCATTCTCCTGATGGCTGGGCAAACAATTCGTCTCTCTATTATACACTGTGGGAGGCGGTAGCAGGTAACAGGATGGAGAGATTGAGCGGCTCTGATATGCTGGTGCGCATAGACTGTGTAGCTTATCTGCGTGTCAGTGCCGGGCGGCCTGGGCCGCTGAGCACCAGCGCGAGCAGAGCGGCAAACAGGATCACCTCAAATTCGTAGCCGCCAACGAAACCGAGGCTGCGTTTGGCCAGCACGATGGCCACGAGCATTTCGATGGCCAGCAGGAGCGCCAGAACGCGCATCGCCAGGGCAGGCCCAAGAATCAGCACGATGCCGCCGAGTATTTCAAGCAGGGCGATGGCTGGTGCGGCCACACCGGGCAGTGGCACGCCGATTTTGGTAAAGCTAGCGATTGCACCGGCCATGTGCAAGAATTTGAGTAGCCCATGCACGAAAAAAATACAACCCAGCGCCAGGCGTAACACAAAGGGCGCCAGTTCTGAGGTCGTCTGGCGACTCAAAAAATGCATATCACTGTTTGGCTTTCCATATTTACGCATAGCAGTTTGTCCTGATTGTTGGCGACAAGAATACAAGGTGCTCCTCTCTCTATTGTAGCCAGCAGACCAATTTTCACGCTGGTAGCGCGAGCGCCGACCTTTGTACCAGGAAATTTTTCCCACAAGATGACATACTACTGAGATAGCATCGTACAATCTTGTAGGAGAACATTTTTCAAGGAAGAGTTTTGCTATGGCCACAACACCACTGACCGCTTTCGCCTCTATGCTTGAAATGTTGCAGGCATTGCGAACAAAGCATATATCAGCAGTAGAGCTGCTCGACTTGCATTTGCAGCAGATCAAGCGCTATAATCCTACGCTCAATGCCATTGTCACTCCCGATTATGAGAACGCACGCCACGCGGCGGAAGAGGCTGACGCGGCGCGAGCGCGCGGCGAAGATCGCCCATTGTTGGGTTTGCCGCTGACCATCAAGGACTGTATCGATGTGCGAGGTCTGCCCACGACATCGGGAGTGCGCGCGCGGGCACAGGCGCTGCCAAAGGCCGATGCACCTGTCAGTGCACGAGTGCGGGCCGCTGGTGGGGTGATTATGGGCAAGACCAATGTGCCACCATACGCCAGTGAATGGCAGGCAAACAATAAGCTTTTCGGGCGTACCAATAACCCCTGGGATCTCACACGCACCCCTGGAGGCAGTACCGGTGGCGGTGCTGCTGCACTGGCGGCTGGTCTGACACCACTTGAATTTGGCAGCGACATCGGCGGCTCTATCCGCATCCCAGCTGCATTTTGTGGGTGCTATGGGCACAAACCGAGCGAAACCGCGCTGCCCAGCTCCGGTCACTTTCCAGGCTCTCCCCTGCCCAATCCTACTATAGCTATGGCTGTGCAGGGACCGCTCGCGCGCAGCGCGATGGATCTGGAGCTGGCCTTTGATGTGGTTGCCGGTCCCGATGTTGGCGAGGCGACCGGCTGGCGCCTGAACATACCACCCGCCCGGCACGAACATTTGAGTGAGTACCGTGTAGCTGTGCTGCCGCCCTTGCCCTGGCTGCCTATCGAGCGGGAAATTCTGGAAGCGCGCGAGGCTCTCTTGGAGCATCTACGCCAGCAAGGAGTGAAGGTCGCGGAAGTGCAGCCGGAAGCTTTCGGCGACTGGCGCGAGTATTATAAACTTTACTATACTCTACTGATGGTCGTGGTCTGGCTTGGCAGCCCGAAATGGCAGAGGCGCATGCTTGAGATCAGCTCGCGCCTGAGTGGTGACGAATTTTTCTCAGCGGGTGCGCGTGGCCTCACAGCCAGTGCCGCTGACTACATCATCTGGTTCGCGCAACGCGAGCGTTATCGGGCAATATACCGCGAATTTTTCCGTGAATGGGATATTCTGCTAGCGCCGGTCAGCATGGTCAATGCCTTTCCCCACCTTGATATGAACGTGAACATCTCAAAGCGCACGCTCGATGTAGATGGGCAAAAGGTGCCCTATTTGCGGATGAGCGCGTACCCCTCGCTGGCCACACTCTGCGGCCAGCCTGCCACAGCTTTTCCAGTTGGCCAGACGCGCTCAGGTTTGCCGATTGGCTTGCAAGCCATTGGCCCTTATCTTGAAGACCGTACCACCCTGCGTTTCACGCAACTGGTTGAGCGCGAATATGGCGGTTTCCATTGCCCTCCAGCGTATCAAGAAAGCGAGGCATAGATGCTTATAAACAACAATCCCACAGAGCTGCCCACCTCACTGATTATCGCGCGCGGCTGGATTGCTGCCTTTAACGCGCATGACGTGGCGGCGCTTGTGCAGCTCTATGATCCAGGCGCGGCGCTGTATGACGCGGGTATGAAGAAGCCGCGCCTGGGTGTCCAGGAGATTGAGGGCTGGTTTACCCAGCGCTTCGCCAGCCTACCGGAGATCAACTACACGCCCAAAGATGAGATTGTGACGGGTGAGCTGGTCGCGATCACGTGGACGGTGCGCGGCTACACGCCACGTCTGCTGGGTCAGAGCTGGCTGCGACGCTCTTTCACGGTGGATGGGGTGAGCGTCTTTCAGATGGATAACTGGCGCATTATGCACCAACGCGGTTATTACGATCACCTGGCCGTAGTGGAACGTGCCTTGCCTTTCTTGCGCTGGCTGCCTAGCAGAATGTAAAAGCATTTGATGTGCAATTATTGTAACTACTCAGGTCTCCCCCACGGGCCAGGCGAGCTGGCCCGCTACGCGTGACGTCCACCAGAGGCAAGCTCTGGCGGACGTCACCGCAAGCCCGCAGAGCTGGGGTCGCGAGCTGGCCTCGCGAGCACGTCACGTGTAGTCGGCCAGCTCGCCTGGCCGATGGGCGGGGTCCTGAATAGTTACCAATTTTTTAAAATTGCACATCAAATGCTCTTTACATCGTTTGAGTTACTTTGTTGAGTCCGCGCGGCTTATCGGGGTTCAGCCCTTTGCTGACCGAAAGGTGCATGGCCAGGAATTGTCCATAAACGATAGCGGGAATAGGCAACAACAGTTCGGCCACGTCAAGGAGTGTATTAGCTTCATGCCCGCGGATGGTGCCGGACAGTTCTGGCAGGTGCATTGGAATTGGTGTGGTGGCTAACTCCAGCAGACGCTCATCCGCGGAGACAACGATGGTATCTGCGTCGCGCTCATTGAGGAGTTTCAGCAACTCGTAGTTGTCGTCCAGGGTGCGTCCGGGAGGGGCGTAGAGCATGACCGGGCGCCCAAATTCGACGATGGCGGTGGGGCCGTGACGAAAATCGGCAGTTGAGAAAGGGGTGGCGATGAGATAGCAGGTTTCGGAGAGCTTCAGAGCGGTCTCGCGGGCTGTGCTGTACTGAAAGGCGCGTCCCAGGACCACGCAATCACGTGCGTGTACGTAACGCTGGACTGCACTGGCTATATGCGCCTCGCTGCGCAGGGCTGCCGCGACAAGTTCTGGCAAGAGGCCAACCGGTTCGCGTAGCGCCTCGCCACCTGCCAGGCGAGCCGCCAGTTGCGCCAGGATGGCGCAGGTGGTAGTGTACGATTTGGTGGCCGCCACGCTCAGCTCTGGTCCCGCCTCACAGGAGAGCGCGTACTCAGCCACGCTGGTCAGCAACGAACCCTCTACATTGGTGATGCCCACGGTCAGCGCACCGGACTCGCGCGCCTGCTGGAGCACCCCGGCGACATCGGGCGCGGCCCCCGATTGTGAGATGCCGATGACCAGGGCACGCTGTAAACGTAATGTGGCCCCATAGATAGTCACAATCGAAGGCGTTGCCAGGGCCACGGGAATCCCGTTCGCATACTGAAAGACATACTGCGCGTACAGGGCCGCGTGATCCGAGGTGCCACGCGCCACCAGGACAATCAGGTCGATCTCGCGCCCGCGCACCTCTGCCGCGATCTGCTCTATTACCGACAACGAACCAACCAGCGCGCGCTGAATCGCCTCCGGCTGCTCTCGAATCTCATTCCAGATGTAGCTCGAATTCACATTACAAACCTTGCTGCTCATATCCACTCCTCATTATGGAAAAATAAAACCGGGTTGCTCAACTTGATGATAGCTTGCTGGTATAGTATACCATACCAATTTGGTGAGATATATGGTTGAGCGACAACGAAATGAGTTGGACACATTGAAAATTCTTGCGCAGTTTCCGTTTGAAAAGGTAAGATATCAGAAAAATCAGTCCAACGAGGAGCAACAAATAGAGCACCATTGAGGAACATACCTCATGAGAACACCACATCAGCGTTCTTCTTCTACCTCCTCCCGCC
>CAXUEY010000149.1:5776-14808 GCA_964250225.1 uncultured Ktedonobacteraceae bacterium
CCTCCCGCCTGGCGAAACGCAATGGCAAGATCGCAGTCTCCAACCACTGACATCCCTCGTCCATTCCAAACAGCATGATACACGTTGCATTCTTGTGTAAACTAACTCTCTTCCTTTCATATAATCCAAAAATTTACATTTATATATTATTGTATGCGTAAATGTATACCTTTTTCTCATTCGCTTGACGGCGCGTGTTCTCTCAGGCATAATAGCGGTAGAGAGAATGAAGAAGCGTTCACCGAAGGATTGTTAGATTATCAGGTTATGCAGAACAATATTGAACCTACAACACACACACCACTGCCCAGGGAAAGCGTGCTGCGGGGCGTTTACGATGTCATTGTGGTGGGCGCGGGCCATGCCGGTTGCGAGGCTGCTCTGGCTTGCGCGCGCATGGGCCGTAAGACCCTGCTACTGACGATGAATCTGGATAGCGTGGCTCTGATGCCCTGCAATCCATCGATGGGCGGACCCGCGAAGGGCCATCTCATCAAGGAGATTGACGCCCTGGGTGGCGAGATTGGGCGCAATACTGACCGCACGTTCATTCAGATGCGCCTGCTGAATACCAGTAAAGGCCCGGCGGTCCAGGCTTTGCGCGCGCAATGCGACAAGCAGGCCTATCGACTGTCTATGAAGTTTGTGCTGGAGAGTCAGCCCAATCTGGATCTGAAACAGGCCACGATTACCGGGCTGCTGAACCGGCCCGGACCCGATGGGCGCCCTGTGGCTGTGGGTGTGCTGACGAATAATGGCTGGCGCTATGAGGCAAGCGCGGTGGTGATGACGACGGGTACGTTCCTGAATGGCCGACTGGTGGTAGGTGATAAAACGCTGCCTGGCGGACGCGCGGGCGAGGGTCCAGCGCTGGGTGTGACTGGTTCGCTGAGCGAGCTTGGTCTGCGCACACGTCGCTTTAAGACGGGCACGCCGCCCCGCGTTGATGCACGCACTATCGACTTTCGTCTGACGGAGCCACAGCCGGGTAGTCGCGTGCCGCTTTTCTTTTCGACGGACCACGCGGCACGCGAGGATGTGCAGTTGCCCGGCACGCGCCCCAATCCGCTCTATCCGGTTGCCGACGAGGATCTGCACGGCTGGCGGCCCCAGTTGCCATGCTACCTGGTGCATACCAACGCGCACACGCACCAGACTATCCGCGATAATCTGCATCGCTCGCCTCTCTATACCGGCGTGATTGAGGGCATTGGCCCACGTTATTGTCCCTCGATTGAGGATAAGATTGTGCGCTTCGCTGAGAAAACGCGCCACCAGATTTTTCTGGAGCCTGAAGGCTGGCGCACCGGTGAGGTATATGTGCAGGGGATGAATACCAGCCTGCCCGAAGATGTGCAACTGGCAATGCTGCGCACTATCCCCGCGCTGGCTCACGTAGAGATGATGCGTGTGGGCTACGCGGTGGAGTATGACTATGTGCCCTCGGACCAGCTACACGCGAATCTGGCGACCAAAGCGGTAGCAGGTCTGTTCCTGGCCGGCCAGATCAATGGCACGTCTGGCTATGAAGAGGCCGCGGCCCAGGGGTTGATGGCGGGCATCAACGCTGCTCTGTACGTGCGCGGGGAAGATCCCTTTGTGCTGGGCCGTCACGAGGCCTATATTGGCGTCCTGATCGATGACCTGGTAACGCGCTCACTCAGCGAGCCGTATCGTCTGCACACGTCACAAGCCGAGTATCGCCTGCTACTACGCCCCGATAGCGCCGAACTGCGCCTGAGCGATTACGCGTACCAGTTTGGCCTGATCGATGCCATCCGCTATGCGGCCGTTACCCACAAACGCGAGTGTATTCAGCAGACACTCGCCCGACTCGATACGGTCAGCTTCACCTCGTCGCGTCTGACCGAGACCCATGCTCAATATCTGGGCCTGGCGCCTCTGGGACAACTGCTTACCGCGCGCGAACTGCTGCGCCGACCAGGAGTAGGCTATCAACAGGTGGCACAGCTCTCGCAAGGCCCGGATCTTTCCGGCTTGCCTGAGCACGATACCATGCATGGACACGCGCTCACTGAAGTGCCCACGACCACCCGACCCGCCATGTCTGAGCGGAATGAAATAGCTGAGCCTGCACCCACACACACATTTGCAGCGGATGTGAGCGCTCGGCCCGTCTTGACGCTGCCCACCCTGCCGGTAGATGTGGCAGAGGAAGTTGAGTTGCAGGTGAAATACGAGAATTATGTGCGCAAACAGGAGCAGCAGGTCCACCGGACCAGGCGCCTGGAGGAGCAGCATCTCCCGGAGGTGCTGGATTACACGACGATCCCTCATTTGCGCAATCAGGCGCGCCAGAAGCTGGCTCATGTGCGTCCGCGCACGCTTGGGCAGGCCTCGCGGGTGGAAGGCGTTTCGCCCGCGGACCTGGCGATCCTGATGGTCTACCTGGAAAAAATGCGTGCCTCTAGTAAGATACAGGGTGACGATGCTGTTGTACGGGTTGACAGCCCGTAACAGGCGTTGTACCTTAAAAGCACGCATGTGCGTAGTCTCACACAATAGAATCCATCGGTGCTCTGCGTCACCCCCCCGTGTAGAGTCCCGATATCGATGGCGAGAGTTCTCTAGCTGATCAATAGAAGCTCAAGAGGGGAAAAACTGTGTACATCCTTGTCGTTGATGATGACCTTTTCGCAAACGATCTGGTACGTTTTGCCTTGATCAAAGAAGGTTATGAGGTTGAAACCACCGATAACCCACGTGGCGCCATGCAGATGATTCAGAAGCGCGAGCCTGACTTGCTGCTGCTGGATGTGATGATGCCGTACCTCGATGGGTTCCAGTTCTCGGAAAAGTTGCGAGCCGAGGGCTATGACACGCCGCTGATTTTTATGACGGCCCAGGATGGTCTGGAGGCCATTTTACGTGGGTTTAATATCGGGGCCGACGATTATATCTGCAAGCCCTACAACCACCAGGAGCTGGTGGCACGTGTGCAGGCTGTGCTGCGGCGCATCAAAAAGAATGGTCTGCCGGGTAACCAGAGCATCCGTTCCGGCTCAGCCGAACTGTTCCCTGCGGAATTGAAGCTGAATCTGCCTGGCCGTCCGAATATCATGCTCACGCGTACCGAAATGCAGGTCCTGCGTCTGCTCATGGCTTCGGCGGGCCACGTGGTGGACCGCAATCAGTTGCTGGCCGCGATCTGGAATGAAGACGGGAATAATAGCAATATTGTGGATGTCTACATCCGCCGTCTGCGCCGCAAGATGGAGGATGATATCCTGAAGCCCCAGTATATTATTTCTGTGCGCGGCGTTGGCTATAAATTTGTGCCTGTGCCAAAATAAGGGGGAAACGTGCGTAAAGATGTAAAGCGTATAACACCAACTCTGGAGTGTGAAGCGGTAGTGGGTCAGGCCACGCCCGATACGCCGCCGCACACACCTGCTCCATCACGGCGTCCGCGCGACCCACGCCCGCAACAGGTCGTGCATACCAATGGAATAGCTTCAGAACCCGCTGATATCAGAGTGCCCGCGTCAGCTATACAAGAGAGACCTGCGTTGCTCTCGCCAGAGCGGACGTATATGCAGGATTTCTTCTGTCAAACACCCGACGCGATGATTGCCGTGGACGAACAGTTTGCTGTGCATGACCTCAATCCCGCCGCGCTGAGCAGACTGGGCTTTACAATCGATGAGGCACGGACACACTCTTGCAAAGAGGTGCTGATGTGTCGCAACGCGAATAGCACACTGCTGTGCGGCACGTCGAAATGCCCCCTGGTGCGCGTATTGCACCAGGGGGAGACCATTGCAGGCGAGGAGCTTTCTCTGGGCACTCAAGCAGAGTTTTCAGGGGAATATTCGGTGAATATTTCATCTGCCACCACGTCGGCGGGTCCAGCGGTGATTTTTGCGGCGCGCGATCTAAGCACGCTGAAAGTTGCCAATCAGGTGCGCGCGAATTTTGTCTCGATGGTCTCCCATGAACTGCGTACCCCGCTCAATTCGGTGCACGGCTTTGTCGATTTAATGCTCCAGGGTCATATGGGTGCATTGAGCGAGGAGCAGCATAAATATCTCGGCTATGCTCAGGAGGGTGTGCAACAACTTATGGCGATTGTCGAGGATATTCTCTTTATGACGCGTTCGGACACCGGCCAGTTTGAGATGAAGCCGCAAAGGGTGAATACGCGTGTGCTGGCCAGGCAGGTGGTGACGAGCCTGCGTTTGCAGGCGGTGAAGGCAGCGGTGATCCTGGAGAAGGATATTCCAACGCCCACTCCCGATATTTATGCCGACCCCCAGCGCATGAAACAGGTGCTCAATAACCTGGTGACAAACGCCATCAAGTTTACGCCGCCCTCTGGCACGGTGACGATCCGTGTGCGCGAGCAGGAGAACAAGATGGTGCTCTTCTCGGTAGTCGATACTGGTTACGGCATTCCGCCAGAGGACCAGCCTCACGTGTTTGAGCGCTTCTACCAGTCCAATCACGCGCTGCAATCTAAGATGGGCGGCTATGGCCTGGGCCTCTCGATTGCCCGGCTGATTGTACACCAGCACGGTGGAGAGATCTGGTTTGAGAGCACCCCCGTGGATACCCTGGAGGATGCGGCGCCCCACGGCACGACGTTCTCTTTCACGGCCCCGCTCTATACCGGGCAGGACGTTCAGCGCTAACCAGCCCGCTGCGGTCGACAACAAGCTTACATCAGTCCAATTTAAGAAGGGAAGCTATGGTACCTCACTGCTGAGGCGAGACCTATACTCTCACCTGCCTCAATCTTTTTGCTGGTTGCGCTCGGTGGGTTGGAAATCGACGGTACCGCTTTTGCCGCCACTTTTACGGGCAATATACGCCTGCTCCAGCGTAATCGTCGTATCTACGCCTTTGCACATATCATAGATGGTCAGGGCCGCAACCGTCGCCGCCGTGAGTGCCTCGACATCCACGCCAGTTTTGTAGGTCGTGCGCGTGCGAGCCTCGATGAAGATCAGACCTTGCGCGCGCTCAAGCTGAAATTGCACATCAATATGTGTCATAGGCAGCGGATGACAGAGGGGGATGATCTGCGGCGTCTGCTTGGCGGCCATAATCGCGGCAATTTTCGCCACCTCCAGCACGCTGCCTTTCGAGACCTGGTTGCTCTCGATCAGGTCCACTGTACGCGGGTCCATGCGCACCCTGGCCCTGGCGATGGCCCCGCGTTCCGTCTCAGGCCGCTCCGTCACATCGACCATATGAATGTTGCCGTGCTCGTCCAGGTGCGTCAACTGCTCCGGCTGCTCCCCGCTTTTTTCTGGTGAATTGAACATGATAGAGAAATGCTCCCTCTGCTTTTTGGCTCTATTATAGCCCATCTCACCAGAGGGCGCCTCGCGTTTGCCACTATTTCTCTCGGCGGCAGCCTCACCCATAGAAGCATTTGTGGCGCATGGATAAACCAATCAGACGAACCTCTTCACAGCGCGCGCGAAGGGTGTTATAACGTAGGTATTATTCTCGGCATAAGAGCCAGGTTATCATCTTATTGTTTATCGTCAGGCATGCCCGCTTTTCGAGCTAAGGAAGAGAACGCGCACAGAGGCTCACTACATCGATAGAAAGAGATGCCTGACCATGTTCCACAGGAAGAGAGTTTGCGTGGACACTATCAATGATTTATTTGAGAACGCGGTGCAGCGTTTTCCTGCACGACCCGCGCTGATCGAACCGGCGGAAAACGCGAGCGGCGAGAAAGGAAGCATGACGACCATGCCCTTTACCATGCTCCAGCAGCGCGTTCGACAGTTTGCCGGCTATCTCCAGGAACAACATCTGCAAAAAGGGGAACGTGTCCTGATCTGGGCAGCCAGCCGCATCGACTGGATGGTGGCGTATCTGGCCACGCTGCTGGTGGGTGGCGTGGTGGTGCCGCTGGACGTGAGCACAAAAGAGGACTTTTTAAGCAGAATCGCCGCGACGACCGAAGCCCGTTACCTTATCACCACCGCCAAACAGTATCAGAGCTTAAAAGAGCCGCCAGTGCCGCTGATCGATATCGATGCCTTGCCCACGGGCACGTTGCAAGCGGACCAGCTCGCGAGTGTCCAGAAGGACGACCTGGCGGAGCTGGTTTTTACTTCGGGCACAACCGGCCAGCCCAAAGGCGTGATGCTCAGCCACGGAAACATTGCCAGCAACGCGCAGGCGGCCCTGCAAATGGTCGATATCCATCACGAGGATCGCGCACTCTCGATCCTCCCACTCAGCCATATGTTTGAGGCCACGATTGAGGTGGCGCTGCTCTCTGCCGGCGCGTGCATTGTCTACGCGCGCACACTGGTTCCTGACACGCTGCTCAAGCTGCTTGGCTCGCAGGGCATCACCTGCATGGTACTCGTGCCTCAGGCGCTGCAACTCTTTATGAACGGCATCGAGCGCCAGGTGCGGCAACAGAATAAAGAGAAAGTCTGGGCCATGCTGCACACTATCGCGCCGCGCCTGCCCTTTGCCTGGCGGCGCGTGCTGTTTGGGACAGTTCACAAGCGCTTTGGTGGACATTTTCGCTTCTTCATCAGCGGCGGCGCGTATCTCAATCCGCAACTGGCAGAGCGCTGGGAAAACATGGGCTTCCGCGTTCAGCAGGGCTATGGAACCACCGAATGCGCGCCCGTCGTCTCCGTCACACCCTATCGCGATCATATCCATGACTCCGCGGGCAAGCCGCTGCCCGGTATGCGCGTGCGTATTGCGGAAGATGGCGAGCTCCTGGTGCATGGTCCCAATGTGGCTCAGGGTTACTGGAAAAATCCCGATGCCACCGCAGCAGCCTTCAAGGATGGCTGGTACTACACTGGCGACCTGGGCTACCAGGACAGGCACGGTTTCCTCTATATCAAGGGGCGCAAGAAAAACCTGATCGTGCTGGCGAACGGTTTGAATGTCTATCCCGAAGACATCGAGAATGTGCTGGTCAGCGATGCTGCCGTCAAGGATGCCGTCGTGATCGGACTGGCTGAGAACGCGCACGGGCCGGTGGTCCATGCCGTGCTGCTGATGGAGGACCCCGCCCAGGCCAAAACAGCGATCCAGCAGGCTAACAAGCATCTGGCCTCACACCAGCAGGTGCGCGGCTTCACTATCTGGCCCGAAGCGGACTTCCCGCGCACACACACCCTCAAGGTCAAGCGGCCAGAATTGCTGGAGATGCTACCTACTGTGCGCGCACGCACATAGAAATGACCCTCGTGGCCACCCTGTTAGTCATGCTCGCTCTCTGGTGGGGGACTGCCAGGCCATTCTCTTCCCACTGCTCTTAATGAGAGACACCTTCTCTCGAAGGATGTGAGAGAAGAAGAGCGGGCTATCTGGCTTGTATATTGCTTCTCTGCTATGCTACACTGAGACAGCTACAAACAGAGAACTGGTAGTGACTTTTTATGCCGATTTAGCAAACAATTCTCACAGTCAAATCGGCACAGAGCAATCCTTTTACAACTGAACAACGAACAAAGGTGTTTTTTTATGGCAAAGAATGTACCCATTACAGTTGCCCAGGGAGATGGTATCGGGCCGGAGATTATGGCCGCCACCCTGGACATTATCAAAGCGGCTGGCGCGCGCATTGATATCGAAGAGATTGAGGTCGGCGAGAAGGTCTACCTCAAAGGCATCAGCGCTGGCATTGAGCCGAGTTCCTGGGAATCGCTGCGTCGCACGCGGGTTTTTCTCAAAGCGCCCATTACCACGCCTCAGGGCGGTGGATATAAGAGTCTGAATGTGACGACCCGCACTGCCTTTGGCCTGTACGCGAACGTCCGCCCCTGCGTCTCTTACTATCCTTTCGTCGATACCAAGCATCCGACGATGGACGTAGTGATTGTGCGCGAGAACGAAGAGGATCTCTATAGCGGCATCGAGTATCGCCATTCGCACGACATGTACGAGAGTCTGAAGCTGATTAGCCAGCCTGGGAGTGAGAAGATCATTCGGTACGCGTTCGAGTATGCACGCGCGAATAACCGCAAGAAAGTCACTTGCTTCATGAAGGATAATATCATGAAGTTGACCGATGGCCACTTCCACAAGGTCTTTGACCAGGTTGCCGTGGAATATCCCGACATTGTGAATGAGAGCTGGATCGTGGATATTGGCGCGGCCAAGCTCGCGGACACGCCTGAGGCCTTCGACGTGGTGGTGCTGCCCAATCTGTACGGCGATATCCTCTCTGACGTTTCGGCGCAGTTGGCTGGCTCGGTGGGTCTGGCTGGCTCGGCCAATATCGGCGATTCGTGCGCGATGTTTGAGGCCATTCACGGGTCCGCGCCACGTCGCGCAGGACAAAACCTGGCTAATCCTTCCGGCCTACTGTTGGGCGCGGTGTTGATGCTCGTGCATATCGGCCAGCCCGATGTAGCCGAGCGCGTCCATAATGCATGGCTGCGCACCATTGAGGATGGCATCCACACCTACGACATCTATGTAGAAGGTGTGAGCAAGCAGAAGGTCGGCACCAGCGAGTTCGCGCAGGCTGTGATCGAGCGCGTGGGCCAGCGCCCGGAGACCTTGAAGGCTGTGAGCTATGCCGCACCCGAACAGAAAGCGGCGGTAGAGAAGAAGCCCCTCAAGCGCACCCACGAGAAAAAAGAGCTGGTGGGCGTCGATATCTACCTGGAGTGGCACGAGGGCACACCAGACCAGTTGGGCGAGACCTTTAGAAAGGTCAGCCACAACGGTCTGGAACTCAAGGCCATCACCAACCGGGGCGCCCGCGTGTGGCCGCATGGCATGCCGGAAACCTTCACCACCGATCACTGGCGAGGCCGTTTTATGCCCACACAGGCAGGCGGGCCCGTCTCCCACGCGCAGGTCGTCAAACTCCTACAGGATGTCGCGGAGGCCGGTTTCGACTTCATCAAGACCGAGAACCTCTACACTTTCGATGGGAAAGCTGAATATTCAACCATTCCCGGCGAATAGACCCCACGCAGGGGCCAGCCGAGGACCACGGGCCAGGCGAGGTTGGATGGGGCGGTCCCCCCACGGGCCAGGCGAGGTTGGATGGGGCGGTCCCCCAC
>CAXUEY010000150.1:0-14733 GCA_964250225.1 uncultured Ktedonobacteraceae bacterium
AGTCGGCGCTCTCCCTGGGTCACGCGTGCTTGCCAGGCGGGATCAGTGGACCACTTGTTGACATCAACGGGACAGTCGATACGGAACCAGGCTGCGTTCGCATGGTGATTGACCGTTTTGGCCAGCCCCAACTGACGTTGGAGCAGGGTAGAGCGCCCGCTGGCGTCCACGACCCAGCGTGCCTGGATCTCCTGCTCGGCGCCCGCGTGCAGCAGACGCAGCGTATGCCTCTCACTCTCAGGGCGCAGGTTCACCTGTTGCACTTTACAATCGTCGAGCAAGGTAATACCCCGTTCTGGCAACAGACAGCTCAACGCGTTCTCAAAGCGGCCCCGATCCAGTTGATACGAAGGAAGAGGAGCTTCAGCAATCTGGCCATATTCCACCCGACGCGCGATATCCTGGTTGCCTTGCGCGCTGAAGAACATGCGCAGGCCGAATTTGCGCAGTTGTTGGGTTTGCAGATGCTCTTCCAGCCCCAGAACATCGCGCAGGTAGTGGCCAGAAATCTCTACGGTAGACTCACCGACCTTGTGTGTGGCTTCAGGGACAGGATAGCTCTGCTTCTCAACCACAAGGATGCTGGTTGCGGGGCGCATTTTTTTGAGTTGTAAGGCTAAGGTCAGGCCGGCCTGGCCCCCACCCAGAATAGCTACATCGTATAGCTCTGGTGAAGCGTGCTCTCGCGTTTTTTGCGCCTGTACCTGTCGAGGGTCTTTCATCTAGAAACCTCCTGCTTCTGCTGCTGCTGATATCCTAATGTGATCCAGCTACTATCAATGGGGTTCACCTTGTTCTCTTCCTGGTAGATCGCAAGCAATTCAGCAACGAACGGTTCTGTCTGCCACTTTTGAATCTGTTGCGCGACAAACTCGTCTCTCACGCGATCTGCATTGGCTTTGATCACTGTATCGACGAGCTGCCCAGCGAGCTGCTCCAGTAAGCGAACATTCGTAGCAAACTGGACTTCGAGATCTGCATCAGGCAGGCCCGCCGCCATCCCATTATGCAGATCTACCAGAAAGTCGAGCAATGAATAGGGATCAGCAAATGCATCAGATGGATCTGATTGCTCAATCGCATGCCATTCACGGAAGAATGCCTGGACGCGATTATGCACATTCCAGCATCGATAGAGATTAGCAGCAGCATCAGGACTCTCGGCTAATCTGCGAATTTTGTCATGGAAGTAGAGCAGGCCGGGAAAAGCCCAGTAGATGACAGTGTCCCAGATGACCTTCGCAACCATAACCTGAGCATTCCCCATGAGAGGATATTGCTGCTCGTATGCGACGAGCCAGACCTCGCTGAAGATCAGGAAGATCTGGTTATGTGCTGCCACCAGATCCTCGATCTCTGCTCCCGCCAGGTCTCTGGTGACCAGGTCGCAGATCAGGCCATTGCCGATAGCGATCAGGTCGCCACCAGAAGAGTAGAGCGGGTCCACCGCGACTGCGGCCTCTCCGGTGAGGCACCAGCGGTTCTCGGAGTAGACCTGTTCACAGCTAT
The DNA here is from genome assembly GCA_964250225.1 of uncultured Ktedonobacteraceae bacterium. Classification (GTDB taxonomy): domain Bacteria; phylum Chloroflexota; class Ktedonobacteria; order Ktedonobacterales; family Ktedonobacteraceae; genus Paraktedonobacter. The sequence continues at coordinate 1,510 of CAXUEY010000150.1, forward strand.
AGGAGTAGTCCTTCATCACGCGAAAATCCTGGATCTGTTCGAGCTGGGCCTCCACGACCTGAGCGCACTGCGGCTCATGCTCGTGCAGCCAGTTGAGTGCCCGGTCGAACCGATTGAACTGCTCAAACGGATGCATCTGAGCATCGGCAACGATGCCGATGCTGGTTGAGCCAGAAGCCAGGGGGATCAACCAGACCCAGTAGCCTGGCCCCATCAGATGATTGGTGGAGAGTCGGCGCTCTCCCTGGGTCACGCGTGCTTGCCAGGCGGGATCAGTGGACCACTCGTTGATATCGATGGGGTAGCCGACACGGAACCAGGCTGCGTTCGCATGGTGATTGACCGTTTTGGCCAGCCCCAACTGGCGTTTCAACAACGAACTTCGCCCGCTGGCGTCCACGACCCAGCGCGCCTGGATCTCCTGCTCGACGCCCGCGTGCAGCAGATGCAACGTATGTTGCTCGCTGTGGGGATGCAGGTCCACCTGTTGCACTTTACAATCGTCGAGCAAGGTAATGCCCCGTTCTGGCAACAGACAGCTCAACGCGTTCTCAAAGCGGCCCCGATCCAGTTGATACGAAGGAAGAGGAGCTTCAGCAATCTGGCCATATTCCACCCGACGCGCGATATCCTGGTTGCCTTGCGCGCTGAAGAACATGCGCAGGCCGAATTTGCGCAGTTGTTGGGTTTGCAGATGCTCTTCCAGCCCCAGAACATCGCGCAGATAGTGCGCGGCAATCTCTACAGTAGACTCCCCAACTTTATGGGCAGCTTCAGGGAAAGGATAGCTCTGCTTCTCAACCACAAGGACACGCGTGTCGGGACGAGTCTGTTTAATTTGGAGAGCTAAGGTCAGGCCGGCCTGTCCCCCACCCAGAATGGCCACGTCATACTCTTCCTCATATATACGGTTTATAGTACTATGCATCGATAACCCTCCTTTTTACTCGTCTGTATGTAATGGATAGCAGGATATGCCTGATTTATCATCTAGCAACCTCCTGGCGCTCCTGACTCTGTTGACCCAGCATAATCCAGCTCCCATTCGTGGGATTCGCGCGGTTTTCTCGTCGGTAGAGAGCGATCAATTCCGCAAGAAATGGCTCCGTCTGCCAGCGCTGGATTTGCTTGAGAATGGCTTCATCATCGAAGCGTGTAGCATATACTTGAATCACCGTGCTGACAAGCTGGCCAGCAAGCTGCTCAAACAGCCGAACATTGGCCGCGAACTGGGCCTCAAGTTCAGTATGAGAGAGTCCCGCCGCCATCCCGATATGGAGTTGCACCATGAAATCGAGAGGGGAATACAGGTCAACAAATATATCGGATGCACCGGTTTGGGCAATCGCATACCATTCGCGGTAGAATGCCTGGACGCGGTTGCTCAAAATCGCGATTTTGGACAGATTCGCGGCGACTCCAGGGCTATCTGCAATATTGCGGAATGTGTCGTGGAAGTAGAGCAGGCCGAACACGCCCCAATAGAAAGCCGTATCCCAGATGATCTTCGCGACCATGATCTGAGCGTTATCCATAAGGGCATACTGTTTCTCATAGATATTGATCCATATGCTGGTCAGGCTGAGGAAGAGCCTGTCATGGATCGTAGCCCGGCCCCTGATATCCTCGCCTTTCAAGTCTCTGACGATTAAGTCGCAGATCAGGCCATTGCCGATAGCGATCAGATCACTGCCGGGTGAATACAGGGGATCAAGAGAGATTCCTGCTTCCCCGGTAAGGCACCAACGTTCACTGGAGTAAAGCTGCTGGCAGCTATAGGAATAGTCCTTCATCACGCGAAAATCTTGAATCTGGTCTTGATGCTGCTCGATTACACGCGCGCATTGGGGTTCATGTTCATGCAACCAGTTGAGTGCTCGCTCAAAGCGGTTGATCTCCTCAAAGGGGTGTGTGCTTGCATCGGTGACAATGCCTACGCTCGTTGAACCAGAGGCCAGGCGAATCAGCCAGACCCAGTAACCCGGACCCATAAGATGGTTGGTGGAGAGCGCTCTATCTCCAGTGGTAATGCGAGCTTGCCAGGTGAGATCAGAGGACCATTCATTGATATCGATGGGATGATTCACACGGAACCAGGCGGAGTTGGCGTGGTGGCTGCCCTTTTTGATTAACCCCAGATGGCGTTGTAAAAGAGTATTGCGGCCACTTGCATCTACAACCCATCGGGTCGAGATCTCTCGTTCGTTCTCCTCGTGGAGTACTCGCAATGTATGGGTATCATTCTGTGTTTGGAGGTCAATTTGCTGCACTTTGCAGTCATCCAGAAAAGCAATGTCCCGCTCTGGCAACAGGGTACCCAGCATATTCTCCAGACGACCTCGATCAAGCTGATAGGTGCTGAGAGGAGGGAAAACTGTTGAACCGAGTTCCACTCGACGCGCGATATCCGTATTGTCTTCAGTGCTAAAGAACATGCGCAAACCGAACTTGCGTATCTGCTGAGTATCCAGATGTTCTGATAACCCCAGGATATCTCGTAAATAGTGTGCAGCAATCTCCACAGTGGATTCACCGACTTTGTGAGCAGCCTCCTGCACCGGATGTTTCTGCTTCTCAATGACGAGAATACGCGTTGCTGGACGAGTCTGTTTGATTTGAAGCGCCAGAGTCAGACCTGCTATCCCGCCACCCAGGATAGCCACATCATATTCATCGGACGAAGTATCAACGCGCTCAGCAGGTAAAGCGCCAGCCGCCGTTTTTCGCTCCTGTAGCTGTCGTAGGAGCAATGCACGCTTTTCTGCTGGGAGTGCAGCAATACGCTCGGATATATTACCCATTAAAGGTCCTCCTTATTTGTGGCCGTCGCTGAAGGCCCGCTTCTAATTCGCGAGGGCATCACTGGCAAAAAATTCGAGATTCTTTTTAATGTAACTCTTCCATACTACAGGAACGGCTGCTTCCTCAAAAATCGCGGTCATAGGGCAAGCGGGTTCGCAAGCGCCACAACTAATACATTCGTTCGGATTGATATACAGATGTTCAGCCGTTTCATAGCCTGGCTCATCTGGTCCTGGATGAATGCAATCTACCGGACAGACTTCAACGCACGAGGCATCTTTGGTGCCAACACATGGCTGAGTAATCACAAAAGACATAACAACGCTCCTTCTGGCTGCACATCACCTTTTCATCACTCTCGACAGTACTTCTGTAATCTTGCCAGATGCTAACTTTTGGGGTAAGGCTCTGATTGAAGAGCCGAGGATTGAATGGAGGAACACTCCACCATTGGAGGTTGATCGTGTTTACTGGGAAGAGAACCAGGGGGCTGGCCAGGAGAAAAAGCATACATGACGTAGCCTATTGACGCAAGAAGGATGATTCCTGGCCAGCCCTCAACTACGATAGACAAGCCGCAGAGCATAGAAGCAAATCACCCTCATTTAAGAAAGTGTGTCTATCGAGTTACTTATACTATACCTGCCTTCTCTTCACTACAGCTTCGCTCCCTTTTTTAGAGAAATTTCCCTCTGTTAAGAGTATCTTTTATCTTTGCAGTTTTGGGGTACAGGAGCCTTTTTCTAAAAAACTGCAAAGCTAGTGGGTATCGTTTTCGCAATGGTTTTCTATCGAGGAGTGCGAAACAATCGCGAAAAGATTGTGAATCTCCAAAACATATACTTCCTATTTCCCATTCAGGAGTTATATGCCGGGTAAGTTAAAGGTAAGTCCAATCTACAACATTCTATTACAGATAATGCTATTACAGCAATGCGCGTGAGACCGTGATACGCTCCTCCGAGTGAGCGCTAGAGACAGAAAGGATAAGAAACGTATGGGAAAAATTGGGTTTTTATACCCCGGACAAGGCTCACAGAAGGTGGGAATGGGGAAAGAGCTAGCCAGAACCAACCCTGCATTATTTAAGCGTTATGTAATGCGAGGGGATCAAATAGCTGGCGAACCGGTAAGCCGCTTCTGCTTGATGGGTCCACTGGATGTGTTAAGCCAGACACAGATCGCTCAGCCAGCTCTATTCACCTATTCATTGGCGCTGACTGAGTATGCAAGCCAATTGGGTATCGTTCCAGATATGGTGGCTGGTCATAGCCTGGGAGAATATACGGCGGCAGTGGCAGCAGGGGCAATCTCCTTCCAGGAAGGACTCTCTCTCGTCTGTACGCGTGGACGCCTGATGAAAGAGCTTCAAGATGAACAACCAGGAGCGATGGCAGCGGTGGTTGGACTCCCAAAGGAGGCGTTAGAGCCTCTCTGTCGTGAGATCTCTCGACGCGATCTGGTGCTGGTAACGAACTGGAACGCACCTGAACAGCTAGTTGTCTCCGGTACAGAGAGCGGCGTACAACGACTCATGGATGTATTGAGTATGCGTAAAGAAGCCACCGTTTTGCGCCTGGCTGTCAAAGGCGCCTTCCATTCACCGCTGATGACAAAAGTTCAGGAATCTCTACATGAATTGACGGTCGATCTGCCCTGGCGTGATCCCAGAGCACCTCTGATAGCCAATGTTTCTGGAAATGTATTAACGCGTGGAGTAGAAGTTCGTCAGGAACTTATTGCGCAAATCACTAGCCCGGTGCAATGGGTTCTCTGTGTACAAGAACTTGTCGCAAATGGCTGTGACACGCTCATAGAAATAGGTTCAGGCCAGGTTCTGACGAAGCTGGTTCGTCTGATCGCCCCCCAGGTGACAGCAATAGCAGCCGATATCCCAGAGAAGTTAGAAGTCTTTGCGAAAACGCAGCGCACAGATATTCGACTGGAGAGATTGCGGGCTGCGTAGTATATAGAGTGAAGTAAATAGTAGAATCGATAAGAAGAGGCAAATTTTCGCTCACAACTTATCTATTAGAGAAAGGGAAAACGCAATGAACTCCAATAAGGGGCTTTTTCCAATGCGGTATCAATGCACGGTCTGTGGTGGGCGACTGAAAGTGCTGCATCTATGCTGGCAATGTCACCAGCTAGTACATCCTGAATGTATCTGCCATCAGTTACCAGGGCATCAAAGAAATAGAAAGGGATCGCCTATAGCCAGTTATAGGAATTCGCCAGCAGTTCATAAGGTAGCGTAAAGTTTGAGGCTCTAAAGAAGATAGCAGTCAAGTGTTCAACGTAAAGAAGTCATTTGCGAGCACGAGCAGTAACATTTCAGAGTCAGAGATAGTACTACCTAATTTTTACATAATTAGCTGGTAAACTTGATCTGATATGTGATTTAGGAGTGTTTTGATAGCGTGTTCGGTAGATACAGATTATTAATGTAAAGCATCGGAGCTGTTTGAGAAAGGGGCATAGGGATTATCCCCTTTCTCAGAGGGGGTATGATAAGAAAGCGGAAGGTATACTATGGACATCCATAATACCGACGAAAGTTTAGTTGCGCTCAGTTTTGCGCAGGAACAAATTGACCGTTTACAACGACTTCGTGCTGCCTATAATGAAAAAAAGCAAGAGGAACGGCGGCGTCTGGAATTTGTTCGTTGGCTGGTAGTTACTAACCGCCTGACAGAAGGACTTCCTACAACTCCTCCGTTCAAGAAAATGCAGAAAGGAAATGATTTGTATGTATCAAGTTCGAGTCCTTCGGCTTAATAGAGAAGATCTTTGGAGCAAAGGCATGATTCAAGAGATCTATCTGGACGATACAGAAACGGCACCTTTATTCTGTTTAGGAATAGTAAAAAAGAATCACTGGGAACCTCTACGCGTACAAGGAAAAATTGGCTACGCTTATCAATCTGAGGCATACGCACAAGAGATTTGTGCTAACCAATCCAGCCTTACGCTTGTAGGTAGGCATTTGCAATTACAGGAAATTCCATCTTTGGCAGAGGTATCTTGAATGAGAAATGAGTAAAATATGGGCCCGTCGCCGGCAGCGTTTTCTCGTGGTGTGGCTCAGTATTGTCACGGGAGAGCAGCGGTGCAAAGAGATCCGCAGTTTCAGCAACGAGACGGCGGATCTCTTTGCGTGACGTGCCTGGGAACTCGCAAGAGGGATGGCTAAAGGTAGCCCAAAATGTACCATCATGTTACTGCTCCATTCATCCTCGCGTTAGGGAGAATAAGAGCGAACATATTTGCATAGAGAAGACCTGTTCTGTGGCGACGATCTATTTGAACATGCTGGCAGGTCAGTCGGGAGGAGAACGCATGAAAATCATGGTGGCGGATGATGACCGCGACATGGTTGATTTGCTCAGTTACTGGCTTAAGGGACATGGGTACGACGTGGTGCGGGCCTTTGATGGCGAGCAGGCTATCAAACGCTGGCGCGAGACCTTGCCGGACCTGGTGATCCTGGATGTGCAGATGCCGAAGCTGGATGGCTTCGAGGTCTGCCGCCAGATGCGCAGTGAAACCAATTCAATGGTCTTGATTCTCACCGCACATGATCGTGAAGATGATGAGATACGTGGTCTGGAGATGGGTGCAGACGATTATTTGCGCAAACCGTTTAGTCCACGACAGCTCCTGGCACGGATCAAGGCTGTCATGCGCCGTTCATCTAACGTCAGGGGCGCGGCCAATTCTTCGTCGGTGACGGTTGGCCCGGTGACTCTGGATGCCATGCGCCATGAGGTGACGCGCGATGGCGTGAAAGTGCGCCTGACGCCCACAGAGAGCCGCCTGCTGCACCTGCTGATCTCTCATACGGGCCAGGTGCTCACGACGGATATGATTATCGAGCGCGTTTGGGGCTATGATGAGGCAGGCGATTCGGGTCTGGTCAAGACGCATATTCGCCATTTACGTCAGAAGGTCGAGCCGGAGGCCAATAGCCCGCAGTATATTATGACCGTGCCAGGTGTGGGCTATACCTTTACCACACCGGTATCCATCGAATCGTGACGACTCCCCAGGCATTAATGCTGGGGGTTCTCTGGGGCGCGTTTTCAACACGTGTGGTTTGCGATACAAATATCCACTGGCGTGTGTCTCGCAAACCTCTCGCGCGTGCTATGGCTGCCTACCTCGCTATTGTCCCAGGCGAAAACGGCGCGGATCTCTCCTGGCCAATGTGTAAGGGACTCTCCGCTACACGACCTTTCTCGGCCAGGATGATGGTTCTCAACCTCATCTCCACATTCTTAACCACATTGCAACTTCTCTTCCCCGTCTGCAGAATGCACCATCAGTATATAATCGAGCAGGATTTGTAATAGATCAGTTAGTGGAAACCTGTGGATTAAAGAAGCGCATGAGAGAGAGACAGCCATCAGAAATTCTTGACCAATCTGCGCGTGTCCAGGCGCGCTGCGACTGCCTGCCGCTATCTCCTCGGTGGAATACCGCGCTTGCTGCACACACGTGTATGCTCATTGCCCCGCAACTACAGCAGGTGCTCCATAACGCCATCACTGTCTGTATTCCCCATTCATCCCCTTGTAGTTTGCTGGTGTTACATATCACACAGTTTGAGGGCGTCTCGCAAACAACGGAGCAGAGCCGCCAGAGAACGAGGTATCATGCCGCTACATCGTTTCTGGACCAGATCGTCCAGCATATGCGCCGCAGCCTGCGCACAGGCGACCAGATTCTCGTAGAGAAGCACGGCAGCGGAGCGGCGCTTATTCTGCCAGGCGTCGATCAGGAAGGTCTTGCGTGTATTGCGCGCCGTGTCTCACAGGATATTCATCTGTTGCAGGCTGAAACCGTAGTGCCGCCGCTGCGTTGTGAAACAGAGATTGCCTTTGGCTGGGGAACGCAGTTCGGCTCGCCAGATACACTGGCTCTGTTGCTTGAGCAGGCAGGGCAGGTTCGGGAGCGCATTGTCTTTCGCCCAGCACTTACTATGTTGTGCGCTGAGGGATCAGGCCGCACCGAATATCGTTCCCGGCCTGTCCAGAGCAAGGAAACGCCTCCCCGTGAAGCCCATCCCGCTGGCATTCCCTTTATGCAGCTTCCCTCACGTCTGCCCACACGCTTGCAGCGGCTCATTCCTCACGCGCTGGCCCTGGAGTTGCGTTGCGCCCCCGTTGGCCGGGATCACAATCGGCTCACCGTGGCGATGGCCAATCCCACGGACACGCGCGCCATCAGCCACTTGCGTAATGTCACAGGCATGAGCATCTTCCCGGCCTCTTGCGAACTGGTAGCTCTGGAAACAGTCTTAGCAAGCGGCTGGTAATGATTATCCTACCCTGTTGGCTGGAATTTTAACCGGATCATAACTCAACCTCTACCAAAAAGCGTATCACCATTGGTTACTATAACATGCGATGAGACACGTACAGGTATCAATAAGATACACCATGTATCACTTATCATGAATATTGAGCGCACTTATCTAGTACTCGAGGAGAAAAAAACATGGCGACGCAGATAGTTCAGGACGATGTCCTTCTCACTTTTAAAGAGGCGATGGGTTACTTGCGCGTGAGCCGCTCTACCCTTTATCGCTTGATGTGGTCAGGCCAGTTGAGCGGCCACAAGGTCGGTAGCACCTGGCGTTTCTATCGCGAGGATCTGCGCGCCTGTGTGGGTCAAGAAGTGACGATGAAACCGCTGGTTACCCCTGCTGCCGCTGCTGCCGCCGTTGTGGCTGCGAATTAATCCTTATACATTTATTGCTATCTATTTCAGTCGGCAGGCAACGGGCCGTGGAGCAAAGGGACTGGAGCATTTGTGCTACGGTCCTTTTTTATGCGACTCGCGCGGCAGTCAGGCGCAGTTAAGCAGGGAGCGCCATGTTCATCCAACTAATCGTCGCCTGGCTTTATGTGTAGCGAAAGACCATGCTCAGCATTGCTCAAGGTTCGCCGGATGGGGAGCGGATCGCGATTGCTCGTGCTCCTGGGTAGAGGCGTGGCGCTCAAACTCCCTTTCGAGATCTTGCAGCACTTTGCGTTCAGCCTCCGGGAAAGGGAGGCCATCCATACGCGCACACTCAACCACACGTTTACGATAGGTGCGAGCAATGATGTCGCGCTGCCAGTCCAGTTCGGGCATGGGGACCAGTCTCAGGAGATGTCGCGGATAAAACTCGTGGTCCGGCAGACCTGTGGCCAGCATATTGGCATAATCACTTATGGCCTCAGGAATGACGGGGTTGCGCACAAAATCGGACTGCGTGCTGGAGACAATGAGCACGCCGGCCACGCGCCCTCCACGCATCACAGGAGCAGCGCAGGAACTGCGCTCGTTTTTATCCAGCCCAACAGGCACACGGACTGCACTATCTTTGCAACTCCAGCTTCTCACACGTTGAAAGTTCGCAGCAGCTCCGGCCAGGGTGGTGCTCCCCAGGTAGGTTTTATATTCAAGGGCAGAAGTCCAGGGCGTCTGGCCACGCATCTCGACTTCGCACAGTGAATGAATAGTTCCATCGGCTTGCGGCGACATCAGCTGCGCATAGGTCAGAGCCATGCCGTGACGCTTAGGATCAAGGTGCAGCAGGGCATATTCAAAAATGGTTTTGGCGATATGCCTGCGACTCGCATCGTCAGCGGCCATCGCGACCTGTTCTAGCACGCGATGGAAGATCTCTTGCGGTACTTTCTCATTGCCGCCGGCGTGTCCTGTTATATGCGGCTCGTATTCGTGGTGAGCAGCTTCCACGGGCGCAAGGGTGTGCATCTGCGGTGCCTGGGAAAGAGCCTCCAGCAGACAGTGTAGATGGTTATGGCGCGGCTCAGAGGTGCCGTTGAGCCAACGGTAGACGGTATTATCACTGACATCCACTGCTCTGGCAATGCGCAGAACTTCACGGCGGTCATTCTTGATGAGAAAGCTCAGAAGCGTGGCAAACGCGCCCGGATGTTTGCCCTGAGAGACGACGTCCTCGGCTGAAGTGATCATCGTATCTTCTGATGAAATGTCGCCTTGCTCAACTGGCAGATCAGCCTGCGTCGGCTTAAAGCCCTCATCCCTGAACAGCTCTTTATATTTTGCTGGCCGACCACGCGTCCGACCATGCCTTTTCTGTTTCTTTTCCTGATCCATGCCAGATCTCCTTGTAGATACTACGCCATTTCTCAAAACCTCAGCCAGAAGAAAACTTTACCGATTGTTTCATGAGAGTATATCATATCCGACTCATTTCTTACATATATATGTGCAAAATTCTCGTGAATTTTCCCCATTCGGGATGCATATCTCGGTATCTTGTATAACATTTCAGTTGCACAAGATGTAATTTTACAACAAATGGCTATCTGCATAAGCTTTACCTTTGTGGAAAATAACTACCAGTATGTTACACAAGTATGAGAAAAAGTGAACAATATGCATAAAGCAGTAAAATATTGCCCCTATAAGCTCACTTCCTCCATACATTGTCGTTACTAAAGTACTACATATGTTTGTAAAAGATTGCATTGATGTTTAGAAAAATGCTATACTCTCTGTATCCAGGGAACCATCATCGCGAGGTATTGTCGTAACAGATTGTTTTGTCTACAGCATTCCCATAACAAGGTAGCAGACAGGCATAAAGAGAGGTGGCATCGCATGGCAATTGAGAATACTGTTCACATCAACGAGTGTGGTTTACCGCTCAACGCGATTGAGTGGTTAGTGACGCACCATCGCAGCAAGCTGGTTGAGCGAGAGCGTATGATTCAGGATCTCCAGCTCACGCATGGCAGTAAGATCGTCGATGCGGGCTGTGGGCCAGGTCTCTGGACCCCCCTGCTGGCCAGGGCTATCGGCCCACGCGGGCGCATCGTCGGAGTCGATCTGTCAGCCGAGGCGCTGGTTACCGCGAGACAGCGCAGCCGTGGTCAGTGGTATGAAGGGCAGGTTAGTTATAAGCAGGGATCTTTGGAGCATTTGCCCATAGCCAGCGGCTCCGTCCAAGCCATTTTCAGCGCCAATGTCAGCCAGTATGTACCTGAACCTGTGGAGACGTTTGCGGCGCTAGGACGCTACTTGCTCCCAGGCGGACGACTGGCTATCAAAGATATCGATTTTGGCACCTTGCGTTTCTCTGGCATCGACTCCGCGTTACAGGCGCGGGTATTTCAGGCACGCGAGCACTGGGAAAATATGCGCGTTTCACAGGAATACGTGTTTGAGGATAGCTGGGTTGGCTCCAAGCTCGCTGGCTATTTGCGCGCTGCTGGCTATGAGGACGTGCGAGAAAAAACCTACCCCGTTGTGCGCCACGCCCCGCTCGATCCCAATATGCGTGCCTACCTGCAAGGCATCGGCTCCTGGTTTGTCTGTGAAGGCGCGCCTTTCCTGACAACGACGGATATTAACACCTGGTTACAGTGTTTCACAGAGGGCGAGCAGTGCGCGCTCGATCACACACACTTCTGTTACCAGGAAACAGAATATCTGGTGACCGGACGCTGGCCCGGCCAACCTCATCACCATCATCTCGACACCCATCTGACGCTGCTTCACGCTGGAAAATAACACTCGCTGAGCGTACATACGCAAAGACAGTTTCTGGCTGTCTTTGCGTATGTACGCTCAGCGATTTGACGGATAGAGACGAATAATCACCCCAAAATACCTGTCTGAAGGTCGAGAACCTAATGGATTTTGCTCAAGGTGTCTGCCACCAGCGCAATCGCGGATTCACCAACAATTGAACGTAACTGATGATGCAGGTTCCCTACACGCTCCATGCGAGCTGTAATAAACGCGTGCTTCGAAACGCCCTGAGCAAACCCACCCAGACCGCGCTGCGCTGCTTCGTATTCGCTACTGATCTGTGCTAAAAGTCGCGCTACTTCGCTTCCGTGTTCAGTTACTTCTTGCATGTTCTCTCTCCTTTGTATAGTGGCCGCGAACCCCACTTTCGCTACCCACCTATCCAACCCACGCAAGCACCAAACCTACAAACACTATCGCTCTCTATACAATGTTCGTAACATGTTGCAACAACATGTGAATATGATAGACATAGTATGCACGATAATGAATGTGTTGTCCAGTGTTTTATCGCTATTTTTCAATACAACTGGGAAATCTTAATAACTTTTTAATAGGAGACACGTGTATACGCTAATCGAAAGAAGCTAATGATATAGAACATATGAACAAGCAAGCAGTATTTTGACATGTTTTATAAGAAAAGCACGGCCTTTCTCTTCTCCAAAAATCCGCGCTGTCTCCTGTTTGATTGTTTGAGCATGGCCGTGCGGCGCCGGCTTGCGCGCTCGTTCTTATGCGCTCCTCCAGGGGATATCGTACAAATTGCACAGACTCGACATTCCCTATAGGAAAACAGGCCACATTATTTGTCAGATTGTCCAGATCAAGTGATAGAATAAACTGATACGTTGCTCAATTTTCTGTATTGTAGCGCCAGAGAACATGATCTTCTCGGTTTGTTTTGCATTACAAAACTAGGTATCCATATGCATTCATAAATTGAAATGAGTGCTCGTGGGACTCCAGGGCAAGAAAGGTTTCAGTATGTCTACACCCATCATTCAGCGTGTCTATCGCGAGCAAGAGGAGCAGGCTACGGGCATAGTTATCGCCATTGATGTCATTCGCGCATTTACTGTCGCGGCCTGTGCCTTTGCGGGTGGCGCGTCGAGCCTGTGGCTGGTGCGTACTATCCCGGAGGCACTGGCTATGCGCGAGCGTGATCCCAACGCGCTGCTAGCAGGCGAAGTCAATGGTCGTCTGATCTCCGGTTTCGACCTGAACAACTCGCCGCTGTTGATGTCACAGACCGATGTGCGGGGACGGCGCGTTATCCAGCGCACGGGCGCGGGCACGCAGGGCGCGGTCGGCGCGCATAACGCCGCACACGTGCTGGTCTGTTCGCTGACCAACGCGCGCGCCACCGCACTGTATGCCGCGCATCTGAGCAAGGTTCACGGCCTGCCCATCACGCTGCTACCCACAGCCTCGTCCAGCGAGATCATCACACGCAACGAAGACGATTACTGCGCCGACTATCTGGAAGCGTTGCTGACCGATCCGGCAACAGCCCACGAGATTCCCGCCGACCGCATCGAACGTCTCTATGCCGAGGACCGCTTCAGGCACTGGGGTTCAGGCAGAGATGAGGATTTTCCGGCTGGCGACCTGGAACTGATCCTGGCGGTGGACCGCTTCGATTTTGCGATGGTTGGGGTGCCAAAGAAATATGCTGGTATAACGTATGTGGATGTGCAGGCGATCTCTCCACAAACACTCTAGCTCATTGCAGGCAGAGAGCCTGGCTCAGTCCACGTGTAGCCCTGGCAAAGTACATAAATTTCTCATTTGAGATGGTATCTCCACCATCTCGCAACGAAGATAGGCACTACTTTCGTACAAATATAT
>CAXUEY010000151.1:0-14604 GCA_964250225.1 uncultured Ktedonobacteraceae bacterium
TCGCCACCGCGTGCCGTCCCAGCAAACGCGCCCGTAGCTCGATCTCCTCCCGCCCCTCGTCATCCCCGACTATACGAAAACACACACCCTCCCATGACAACTCGACGGCTCGCGCCTCGTCCACGCGAAGCGACTGAATCGGCGCTTGCATCTCCGCGGGCAGTGGATAGCCATGCAGGTCACCAACAAAGGCCACGCCATCTGCTGGCAAACAGTTGAGCATGGCGGCGAATTCAGCGGCCAGACGTTGCATCGAGCCAAAATATTGCAACTGGTAGGGGCTGATATTGGTCAGCACGCCGATAGTTGGCCGGGTGAGCGCGCAGAGCTGCTCGATCTCGCCGGGATGGTCGCAGCCCATCTCCAACACCGCGTACTCGTGACGCTCCTCCAGTCGTCCCAGCGAGAGCGGCAGGCCCAGCAGGTCGTTATAGTTCTGCCAGCTTTTGAAGGTCGCGTAGTTGCTGCCCAGCACAGCCGCAATAGCCTCTTTGGTGCTGGTCTTGCCGGTACTACCGGTCACAGCAATGACGATGGGGTGCCAGCGCTGTAAAATGGCCTGCGCATAGTGCTGAAGAGCCAGGCGCGTATCCTCGACTACGACAGCCGCGACTCCGCAGCGTTCCAGTTCTGGCTGCAAGTCCACGCCCACGCGCCGCATATACCACGACTCAACCAGCACGCCACCCGCGCCACGTGCCACAGCATCGCGCACAAAATCGTGGCCGTCGCCATGCTCACCGCGCACCGCGACAAACATCTCGCCCGGCACAAGCTGGCGCGTATCATGACTAAACCCCTCAAAATGTGTCTGTGTGCCTGGATAACCGAGCGTACCTTGCGTGGCGACCAGCAGGTGGTCGAGATAGATCAAGGTGTGTCCTTCCTCTAGATGGTAGCTTGCTCTCTTTCTATTGTATGCATAGAGTATGGCTTACCACCAGGCAGCAGAACCAGCGGCGCCCTTTCAACAAAGGTTGCTGAGCGACCGGGGACGACTCAGGGTGTTGTGATGAGCAAGGGTCTCCCACGCGGGTCACGCCTGCCGGCCTTCCAGCAAAGCCCGTGCCGCATATTCATCGGCGGCAAACCAGAGTTGCTCCATCAGCGCATTCACCGCGCGAACCTGTTCAGCGTGCTCCATGCGGGTCTGTGCCAGATTTGCTAGAGGAGGAAAACGCCGTTGTACAAAGCGCACCAGCGTCTCGCGCGCCTGGTTCAACTCCCCTCTGGCAGATCCCCTGGCTTCTCCTTCACTGACTTTTTCTTTGACCCAAGGATCGTCTTCTAACAAGGGATCAAACATGCGTACTCTCCTTTCCACTCGCAGCAATTCGGCCTCTGGCAGCCGCTGCGCGCGGGCTAACATCACTCGAAAGCATAATAACTCATCCCGCAACAAACTCTCGTTCTCTCCATAGAATTGTACCATGTCATCAATGGCTTTGAGCAGCAACGCTTCGCTGGTATGCTCCATCACGGGTAACAGACCATAGAAAAGTACTACATGCTCATCTCCCCGGCGACGAACGGGCCTTTTCGCATCGCAAGGCTGCGTTCATGTTCGCCCGCCGAATTGCCCGGCAGAGTATATTTTCCCGCAAGCGCGGAGGTGTATCAACGTATCCTCCCCTGGATGATTGCTCGCGCTCTCTATTGTATATAGAGAGCATGACTTCCCGCCAGCAGGTGTGGCAGCAGGGCAAATTTTCACAACGCAGCAATTACTGGATGGTAGCTATAAAGTCCTACTTTTTATAGATTTGTAAAAAGTAATGTAAAAATGATATATATTTGTCTCAGCAGAGTTCGCATAAGGAGAGAATGTGTTTTTTCGTTCTTGTGCAACGGTTCTCTGGATTGCACGCGCATGTTTTTTCATTCTCAACATGCTGCTGAAGCGCGTATTCGCGCAAATACTTAAAGGAGTAATACCCATGCAAAAAGGACTTTTGAAAGGTATTTCGGTTCTGGCAATTCTAGCTCTCGGCATCGTTTTTTTTGCAGGCACGGCCTTTGCCAGTAGCACCCCCCATCACCAGGTAGCCCCGGCAGTCACTATCACTCATTGTGGTGGCACGTGTGATGGCAAAGATCCATACACGTTCTATAGCGGTGTACGCTGTAGCGATACCGCGTACATTGCCAATTCTGCCGACATCCACGATAGCATTTCCGACCTTCTCCATATTCAAAACTGGTACTCCAATAGTTGCCAGACCAATTGGGCAGTGGCGTATCTCCAGGGGAATACTTACGCAGTGAGTATAGATGCTCGCAATATAGTTACTGGCGAGAAACAGTGTGAACCAACCGACTGTGTTCATAACTACACTGGTAATGCATCACCTCTCTGGACAAACATGCTCGTTTCCCCTACAGATAGAGTTTGTATTGATGGAGACGCGTGGGACCGCCATAATCTTACCGGCACATTTTGGCAAGGTTCCGCCTGCGCATAACCTGAGCCAATGTAAAAACCGCGAAGGGGCCGATCTAAAGCCAGATCGGCCCCTTTTATGAGTTTAGATATTTGGCGGCCTTCGCTTGAAAGAGGATTAGCTCGTTTATTCACCGACCTGCCAGAAGCGTTAGCTCTGCTGCTCAGCAAACTGAATCTCGCTCGCTGGCTGGACCCGTACTTTGTGCTCGCCTGCCCAGAAGCCATTGAGCGTGTCGTTATGGAACGCGATAATCTTTTCCGCGGGCCACGTCTCGCTCTCATCGGTGGTGTGAGCATCGCTGGCCAGCAGCACATCGTAGCCCTGAGCAACCGCCCGGCGCACAGTACTGTCGATACACATCTGTGTCTGGGCCCCGGCGATAACCAGGCGTTCGATCCCGCGTGCTTCCAACTCTTCTTGCAAACGCGTCCCATGAAACGAATCGGGTGATTCTTTCTGGACGACAGGTTCGCCCTCGCGCGGCGAGACTTGCGGGTGAATCTGCCACGCTGGCATCCCTGGCTCCATATAGACCGGCTCATTGTGCTGCACATAAATAACCGGCGTCCCGTTGCTGCGGGCACGCGAGAGCAAGAGCTGGATGTTCTCCAGCACCTCATCGAGGTGATAGGCTTCCCCCACAACCCCCATCTGGACATCGATAACAACCAGAGCTGTATTCGCGTTCATGATTCAAACTGCCTTTCTAAACATACTCAAACGTGCTAAGCACATTCAACTATATTCAATTGCTGCACTTGGGCATGACAGGACACCCTCGTGGTGTCTACGCCGTTTCTGTCCTCCTGCAGCACACCGCACGTCCCGAAAGACGTGTGTGGCCCTCGCCGGGCAAGGAACCTCATCAAAATGTTGATCGCGCTATTCAGATCACGGTCAATGATGAGTCCACATTCTCCGCAATGATACGTCCTCTTCCACAGGGGCATGTCTTGTAGATGCCCACACCGACTGCACATTTTGGACGTGTTACGTTCATCTAAGAACACCAGTTCTTTCCCGTACAACTGGCACTTATAGACCAACATCTGGAGGAAGAGGTACAAGCCCCAGTCATTAAAAACGGCTCGATTTTTGTACCGATTCTTCTCCTGATGCTGCTTCGTAACCATTTGCCGTTGGGAAAGGTCGCCGACCACAACGGTTCTCTCAACCAGTTTGTGCGCGATGAGATGGGACGCTTTGTGCAAACTATCGTGTTGCTTGTTGCGCTTCTTCTCAGAAACGCGTTTATACACCTGGCTCAAGTGCTTATATCGCTTTGACCCCTTCTTACACTTGTCCCAATTGGACCGGAGCTTGTCTAGTTGTTTGTTGTACCACCGATGCCCTTTGGACCCATCAATCGTGTAGGTCCGTCCTTGTTCGTTCACACCCACCGCCAGCGTTTTCACCCCCAGGTCAAAGGCCACGACGCCCTCCGTCTCGCACGGTTGGGAGGCACGCGAAGCAGGGAAGGAGGCATAGTAGTGGCCACGTGCATCGCGGCTGATTGCAACTTCCTTGAACTGCTCTGGTGGGGTCTCAGTGAGCCGCGCCACCACGTTGGGATACTGCTTCGTGCGACCCTTGCCGCCCGTTGGCAAAATGATTTGGTCTCCCTCGATCTGAATGTACATGCTTGGGTAGACCAGCGTGAAAAAGCAATGCCGTGGGCGCACTCTGGGAAATCCCGGTTTCTCTCCGGCTTTGACGCGGCGAAAAAAGGCATCCATGCTTGCTCCCAGGCGAAAGTAGACCTCGTGTAAGAGCTTGCCATAGACCTGACGGAGTTCTGGATCATGCTGCTTGCTCTCTTGTAAGCTCGCTTTGGCAACGCGCCAGCCGGGCCACTTTTCCCCATCCCTGAGTTTCATGATCCACCAGTTGTACAGCCCGCGACACTTGCCTTGCATATACTCCAGGGTGGCGGCACCTTGCTCAGAGACTTCAATTCTGATCTTTTTTGAGAGCAGCATCCTTGATCACCTTTTTGTACGAACGCAACCCGTGGAGACGGGCGCTAAACACAGTCAGAATCGCCACCAGGTCCTGAACAAGCTCCTTTGCGCATTGCAATGCTGTGTTCATGTTTGCCTGCCGACTTGTCTGGCAGGGCATATTTTCCTATTCTTCTTCAGGATAGTGATCCCGGTACTACTTCAGCATCAATTTCACAGCATCCTGGATTTCCAGGTGTGTTCATGCTGATTGATTGCGCAACGCACCCAGGTCAGGATCGCTCTTTGACCGCTCTTTGAGATCAGGAGCGAGTGCCAACGCCTCCTGTAAGCGCGCGGCAGCTTTCTCCATCTGCTTCTGCTGCGCGTAAAAGCAGGCCAGATTATAGAGAAACGACCCTTTCACCCATGCTGGCACCTCAGCCTGCATGACTCTGCTGGCGCACTTCTCGCGGATCTCAATTGCCCGCGGGAGGTCGCGACGGTCGGAATAGTACTGCACGAGATGCTCCTGGTCGTGCTCGTAGCAAGCGCCCAGGAAGGCTGTATACAGCGGATGTTCCCCGGAAATCGAGGTAAAACGCCTGGAGGTCGTCAGATCTTCTTCGCTGAGTTGCTCAACCAACGCAATGAGTTCGGCGTAGACCCGCTCAGATTCAGAGTGAATCTCTGACCAGGGGCGCAGCTTCTGCTTCTCAAAAGTCGTCGAGTTGAGGTGTTGTTCATCGCTTTCTTCGCGCGACGGGACCTCCTGGTTCTGCAAGGCGGCTATCAGCCTCAGGACGAAGTCCTGATGCCAGAAAGTCCGATGAGCCACATGATCTTTGACGGACCAGAGTTCCGGCGTGCCAATGGCAGTACGTTCTGTCTCGCTTAGCCCCTGCAAAAAAGCTGCTTCATCGCGATGGCCTTGCTGCAAAAGGTCGAGGACGAGGGGCTTCATAGGCTGCGTGGTCATAGAAGTATCCTTTCCTATTTTCATTACAACACATTTCTCTTGTGAGAGTATCGCACGTAAAGCGGTCAAATTTGACCCTCATTTGGGATTTTGATGAGAAGACACTGAAAAGCACTTCCTTATTTGATCCGCGTCCTGCTTAATGAAAACTATACCTCTTCCACAACATCCAGCGGCTCGATATCCTCAGCATTATCCAGCGGGATCTCCGCTTCTTCGACGCGCGCGATCATTGAGGGAACGGTGCGACTTTGCAGGATGATGCCGCGTTTGAGGATAGTCGCGGCCTGAGCCAGCAGGGGGCGTAGACGATCCAGGCGCGTTCGGTACATCTGGAGACGTGTGGCGTATTCCTCGGCTTTGCGACGCGCGACGTGGCTGAGCTGCTCCAATTCGTGTTCGGCGAGTTGAGCAGGCGCCCAGAATTCTTTTTTGTCGAGCACCTGGCCAACCGCGGTCTGCAGTTGTTGCAGCAGGTCGATAGTCTGGTTGAGTAGCATGAGCAGGTCGCCCTCGGCCATGTCGATGCGCCGCATCAGCCCGCTGAGCGACATACCACGCGCCCAGGAGAGCGCGATACCGTGAAAATCGGGGACCAGCGTGGGTGAGAGCGGGATGTGCGCTTGCTCTTCGATACGGTGCACGCTCTGCACAATATTCCAGAGGTCGCGCCGCACCTGCACCAGCCGATGGTTGAGCACGTTGCGGTTATTGAGGCGACGGTCATTGTCGTAGGTGAACCAGCTACAAACCTCCGCAAGTTCGCCCGCGGTGAGGTCGTCCAGCACGCCCATCAGGAGCATATCAACCAGTTGGATACCGGCTGGATGAAAGATGCAGCGCAGGAGCTGTCCAGCCAGGGTGAGCTGATCCTGCTCGTTGATATAGTTGAGTGCGCGCAGGGCAAAGATCGTGCCATCAAGTTCAGCGGCTCCAGCGCGACTGAGCGGGTACGCGCCAATCTTCTGACGGCGTTTCTCCAGAGCTTGCTGGGCGCCGGGTGAGGCCAGCCCCTTCTTCTTGCCGGATTTTTTCGCTTTGTGCTGGCGTTCCTCCAGTTTGGCCAGACGCGTCATTTCACGCTGCTCCCAGAGGATATAGCGCTGGTACTCGCGCAGGCTGGACGCGCAGATGCGACGCAGGTGCTTGGTGTCGTTGGGACGCCAGAGGTTGAGCACCGAATTATAGCGAATGGCGAACGAACTGATCACGGGATGCAAGTCATTGGTGATGCGCTCAAAAGCTGGCTCAAACGGCTCCCAGGGCGAATAGGGGATGATCGCCGAACCGTGAATGTCCATACCACGGCGCCCGGCGCGACCCGTCAACTGGCTATATTCGTTGGGCGTGAGCAAGCGCATCTCCTGACCGTCGAACTTGCTCAGGCTACCCACGACCACAGAGCGCGCGGGCATGTTCACACCGAGGGCCAGCGTATCGGTGGCAAAGACAGCGCGCAGGTGCCCCCGTGCGAAGAGCGTCTCCACCAGCACTTTGAGCGCGGGCAGCAAACCAGCGTGATGGAAGCCCAGGCCACGCGGCAGCAGATCGATCAGGGCGTGAACCTGTTGCAGATTGCGATCCTCCGGCGGCAGATGTTCCAGCCATTCGCTGACCTCCTGCCGCAACAGTTCGGCCTCTTCCGGCGAGGTAAACAGGTGGCGCGCAGCGCTCATAGCCGCCTCTTCCACAACCCGGCGTCCAGGCAGAAAGTAAAGCGTGGGCAGCAGGTTGGCCTCGCGCAAGGTGCTGAGGATCTCGCCCGGCTCCGCGTTTTTATGCTGCTTGGGACGTTTGCTCTTTTTCGCCACGTCGCCCGCCTCTGTGCTCACATCCGCACCCTGTTCGTGGATAGAGCTTTTTTTCGCCTGCTGCGCCAGCTCCTCCTCTTCATCCTCATCCCCAAAGTTATAGCGGCGACCTCGGCCCTGAGCCATGCCAAAACGCGCCTCACCGCCAACATTGGGAAAGCGTTCGGTACGTTGGCCACTGGCATTCATGACCATGTGCAGCTTATTGTCCAGAAAATAATAGTGCTCCAGGGGCACAGCGCGTTCGGTATGCACTACCAGCGAAATGGGCTTGTGGACGCGGCTGATCCAGTCCGCCAGATCTCCAGCATTGCTGGCGGTCGCGGAGAGTCCAACCAGTTGCACACTGGGTGGCGAACAGATAATCGCCTCTTCCCAGACAGGGCCGCGCCCGATATCGCTGAGATAGTGCAACTCGTCGAAAACAATATACCCCACATCCGCCAGCGAAGCCGGAGCAAGCCAGTTGCCCGACGCAAAGCGCTCGCCGCCCTCTTCCAGCAACATATTGCGGTAGACCTCGGTCGTCATAATCACAATCGAGGCCTTGCTGTGCTCTACAATGTCGCCGGTGACGAGTCCCACCGCCTCTGAACCATACAACAGGCAGAGGTCGCGATATTTCTGATTGGAAAGGGCTTTCAGCGGCGTTGTGTAAATCACCCGCTGGCGATGCTGCTGGGCGCGCCAGATGGCATACTCTGCCACCAGCGTCTTACCAGTGCCAGTAGGGGCCGTGACCAGCACCGAACGGCCCAGGGCCAGATGCTGCATAGCCTCAAGCTGAAAGGCATCGATGGGAAATGGGTAGCGCGCGGCAAATGTAGCAAGGTCGGCCCGCGTCTCTGCTGTCTCCGTAGTGTTATCCAATTCTACTACCACCTGCTCGTCGTCCATGTATGTGCGTTTCTCTATCATCTATTTATTGTCATACAATGTTGGTAGACTCATTGTAGCACGAATGATCCAGCAGTACAACCTGTTTTCTTTGTGCTGACGTTTGGATATGCCCTTGTGGCCGCCCTGGGAGGTTGAGGGTGACAGTAGAATATTCGCACTTTAGCATGTATAATGGATAAACGTGACGACCAGATTACCCAGATAGGGGGTAAACATTATGAAGTGTGGATCGTGCGGGGCACCGCTGGCCAGGGGTATTCATCGCTGCCCCTTTTGTGGCGCCTCGGCCAAATATGCTTTTACCGAGCAGGGCCAACTGCCCTACGAACCCGTACCATCGATGCCCCACGCAGAGAAGCCAGAGCCGCTGAAGCCACCGGAGCCGCGCTGGGATCTGGAACCGCCACAGGGCACCAGTTATTCGCGCTGGCGTTCTCTGCGCGGCATTTATAGGACCTGGGCATCGCTGGAACGTCGCAGGTCCTCGAATAAAAGTGGCCGGGGCTGTCTCCTGACCGGCGTGCTCTTTGTACTGATAGTCATCCTGTGTGGGGAAATCTCATTCGCAGAGAGCCGCGCATATCAACGCATCCTGGCCATGACCCCAACGCCAACCCTCTCAGCCAGAGAGATGACCGCGACTGCTACAACCTCTCCCAATCCGTACCAACCCCATCAGGGCTTGCTGGCACTCAGCGATCCGCTGAATGGCAACAATGGCGAATACGCCTGGATGGATTATAACCTTGACCAGACATCTACAAATCAGGGATGTGAGTTTCAGGATAAGGCGTATAGCACAAGCAAACCAGCCCAGAACGTGCCTAGACTGAGATATTGTCTGGCGGTTGAAACCCATTTCCAGAATTTCGCCTATCAAATCGATATGACAAATAGACGCGGACACAGCGGCGGCATCATCTTTCGTCAGAACGCGCCGAGCAACTTCTATTATTTTTCTCTCACTATAGATGGGTCTTATACGCTCTGGCTCAATACCGGCAACACAGGAAAGATACTCGCCCACGGCTCCAGTACGGCTATTCACCGGGGGAACAAGCAGATCAATACATTGGCGGTGGTGGCCAATAGCGCAACCATCGATCTCTACGCCAATAATGTACATCTGACAACGGCTTACGATAAGACGTATAGCGCGGGCAGAATTGGTACGGCGGTTGGCACGCCCGACGCAGCGGCAACTACATGCAGCTTTGCAAATGCTGAGGTCTGGGTGCTATAACGCGAGCGAGGGGCGCCGGACGCGAATGAAGCGTGGCAAATGTGAGGGGCGCCGGACGCGAGTGAAGCGTGGCAAATGTGAGGGGCGCCGGACGCGAGGGTCGGCGCTACATACAAGGGGAACGAGACAAGCATAAGGAGCATTCCCCGGAAATGGGGGATAATGTGCGCCTGTAGCGCGCCCAAAGGCCTCCTCACTCCCTCGCGTGCACCGTGGGGCCCGCGCGCCGCTGACCTTATGAACGCAAGAGATAGCCCGTAACCTCGTAGCCCCGGCCATAGCGACCCTCGGCGGGCATGTCGGTCAGCCATTCCCAGTCGCGTTTCTCCAGGACGGTGAAGGTGCTGGCAACCAGTTCGGAGAAGACGCGAGGCACCAATGGAATGGCGCGACGATGCTCGGCGGCCAGTTGCGGGTTGGGTGCGTCGAAGACAAAGCCGCGCTGGTCACAGAGCAGCACCGCCAGGCCATCCTGATCGAGCAGCGCATGTAGCAGATGCAAATGGGCAGTGATGACGCGCACGCGAAACGCCTGGGCCGCCTCCTGGTAGCGGCGATGACGCTCCTGCTCTTCCAGCGCTGTAGGGGCGAGGCGCTGCACATGGTCGAGTACATCGAGCAGGGGATAGCTGAAAAGTTGGGAGAGCACAAGCGAACTGCTCACCACGCCAAAGTTACCCGGCGCGAGACCAGGGATCTCTGGCGGATCGGGAATCGGGCAGTCATCGAGACAGGACGCGGCAGCATCGAAGATTGCGCGTGGTCCCTGCGCAACGAGCGAGAGCCAGGGCTGGCGCGCAAGCAGGTGCTTCAAGCTGTTACTAACGCCGCCGCTGAGATCCTCAACGAGCAGGCGCACGGATTTGCGCAGGGTGGGCGTGGCCAGCTCGTTCTGCGCCTGTTGCATGGCCTTGCGATCCAGGTCGGCCAATACTACTTCATCGGAATGGTGGATCAGCGCGGCCAGGGGTACCTCGGTACAGGCGCCGGCCCCCAGAACCAGCGTACTCTGCGAGGTACTATAGGGACGCTGGCTCAGGGCCGCGAGCAGGAGAGTCGTGGCGTTCTCCAGGTGCTGGGGACTCTGGCGGCTCAGGATCTCGCGACGTTGCGCGCCCTGTGTCTGGGCATTGTTCGCGCTCAGGGTTTCGATGCGCACGTTTGGTCGGCCTACTTCCCGGTGAATTCCGCGGGCCGTTTTTGCAGGAAAGCCGTCACGCCCTCGCGGTGGTCAGCCGTCGTGATAGCCTGATCCTGCAACTCGCCCTCAAGCTGTAGCGTCGTCTCCAGATCGCTGCTCACAGCGGCGTTCATCAGTTCTTTCATCAGGCCGTAGGCGCGGGTCGGGCCTTTCGCCAGGCGCTGAGCGAATTTCTGCACCGTCTCCTCAAACTCGGCCAGAGGTACGCATTTGTTGGCCAGGCCCAGGCGTGCAGCTTCGGGGCCGCTCACCTCGTCGGCCAGCATCGCCATCTCCAGCGCCTTGCCGTAGCCGATCAAACGCGGGAGGAAGAAGCCGCCACCAGCATCGGGTATCAGGCCAATGCGCGCAAAAGCCTCGATGAAGCGCGCATCCTCAGAGGCAATGCGCATATCGCAGGCCAGAGCCAGATTGCAGGATGCACCAGCCGCCACGCCACGCACCGCCGCGATGACCGGCTTGGGCATGTTGCGGATCGCGCGCACAATGCGATAATACTTTTGCAAATGCTCACTGACTTTCCGAGGCGCCCCACTGGCATCTCCAGCGGCGAACCCACGCAGGTCCGCGCCCGCGCCAAAGGCCCGACCAGCGCCCGTCAGTATGATGCAGCGCACACTGGCATCCTGCGCGGCCTCCTCCAAAATCTCTCCCAGCCCCTCCAGCATAGGCTCGCTGACCGCGTTGAGCACTTCGGGTCGATTCATCGTGATGGTGAGCACGCCACCATCCTGCTGCACGAGTAAATGTTCGTAATCGGTTCGCATGGGTTCTTCTTGCTCCTTTGTTCACGTCTCTGAATAATTACCAATAGTTTTGGCCATCTGACGAATGGCTTCCACCACCAGTTCTGGCTCATCGCAATGAATGTAGTGGCCGCTTTTTCTCGTTATGAGATGGACCCCTCTTGTAGAAAGATTTGGCAGTTCGCTTTGCATTGTGTCCCAGGTTTGGGTAAAGGCGAGCGCGGCCTGGATCGGAAGGTCAGGCCATGCTTCTGCGGGCAATTTTGTGGCACTGATAACTACAAGCGGCAGGTCGCCAAAGGTTTGCGTCTGATCTACCTCTGCCATGCTTTTCGCGAAGTCCAGTCTATCAGGATGCAATTCAGGAGCAATCCCTGAAGCCATTTCGAGGATAGGCCGGACCAGTTCATGCTCATGCCATCCCGTTTCCGTGAGGGCAGCGGTAAAACGCTTCCCCTGGTCAGGATGGGGGCCATCGATGAGCACCAGTCCAGCCACCTCGTGCCGATACTGTTGGGTGTACAAACGGCAAAGCACCGCACCCAATGAATGCCCGACGAGAAGATAAGGCCCCTCTAATTGTGCAGCCTCAAGCAAAGAGTGCAAATCGTCAACGAGTTGCAAAGCTGTACGCAGAGGAGGTGTCCCTACACTACGCCCCAGCCCTGCGCGATCATAGGCCACGACCTGGCTAAACTGTGCCAGTGCTGGAATGACATCCCGCCACGTTGTGCTATCCTCGCCCGCACCTGCTTCTAAAATTATGGTCGGCTTTCCTTGCCCAGTTTGCACCATAAAGAGATCATGCTTACTGACTGAGATAAATTTTTCATTGGGCAAAGTCATCTCTATACCTCAATAATAACTATTTAATTCATGATAATTCAGGAAGCATAGATTGCCTCAAATGTAGCAAATATGGGAGGCTCAGCTTCAGGTAGGGGAAAATCTTGCAAATACAGCTCTGTGGCCTCCTTCAGATTAGCGATGGCCTCCTCAACAGTGTAGCCCTGACTGGCAGTGCCAGCTTCCGGGCAAAGCGCGACATACAGATCATCCTCTTTGTGGATGGTTGCTGTGAACGTTCGGGCACCCATTCTTCTCCCTCCAAGTATTATTTCAGCGTTGGCACATCCAGCATCAGCACCTCAAGCGCCACGCGGGCATTGACGTTCTGGTCGAGGACTTCGAGGGTGCGCAGGATGTTGCGGATCATGCGCGTGGACTCAGTGGGACTGATGCTGGCGGCCTGTTTTTGCAACAGGGTGCGCATATCCACGTTGACGACTAAATCCGGGCAGTTATACGCGGCGAAAACCAGGTCGCGCCACCAGAGTAGCCAGAGTTCCAGCATGCCCTTTATTTTATCACCTTCGGCGCTGAGTTTCTGAGCCAGATCAAAGCGCTGCACGCGGCCCAGGGAGGGCAGGCGGGTCAGTGTTTCTAGCTGCGCCTGGCGTTCGGCCAGCAGTTCCTCTTTTTCGACGGCCTCTACCGCCCAACCCATGCGGCCAGCGGCCAGGGCGGAAATCAGCGCGGCATCTTCGTCAGCGACGTGCCAGCGCTCTTGCAGGGCCTGGCGAATCTGCGTGGCGGTCAGCAGTTGCATGGGGATCTGTTGCACGCGCGAGAGAATCGTGGGGAGCAACACGCCGGGATCAGGCGCCGTCAGCAATAATACCACATCAGGCTCAGGCTCCTCCAGCGTTTTCAGCAGACAGTTCGCGGCCTGCACATTCATCTCGTGCATGCCCTCGATGATAAAGATATTGCGGCGGCCCTCCAGCGTTTTGCGCGCGGAAGCGCTTTGTAGGGCGCGTACCTGATCGATCAGAATAAACTGCTTATCGGACGCACGCGTAATATAGTGCACATCGGGGTGATTATCGTGCAGCACCTTACGACAGGCGAGGCAGGTATGGCACGGATCTTGTGGCACAGCAGCAGGAGCGAGGTCAGCGGCTCCGGTACAGAGCAAGGTTTGCGCCAACCGGCGGGCCAGCAACGTTTTGCCGATATGTTCCGGGCCAGTCAAAAGATACGCGTGGCGCACGCGTTGTGAGGAAATGGCGCGCCGCAACGTATGAATCGCATGCTCGTGCCCGACGATATCCCAGGCTCGACTGACAGATGTAGCTCCTTCGTCCATAGTCGTATGGTACCAGAAGTGAGGGCTAAATACAATGCACAGAGGGATGCTAAAGGTCAGCGCCAGCGCTGCAGGCAAGATGCGCTCATTTAGCAGGCAACGTCATCAAAAAACGGTGCGCCTCGGCTTCGGCAGAAATAGCAATCAGTTGGAGCAGAATATTATCCAACTGCTGTTCATCGTGGACGCGCGCCACCCGCTCACGGGCCAGGTCCAGCAGATCAGGAAAGTGTGCCCTGACCACCGCCTCAATGCTCCGGCGCTGCCCGATGCCAATCCCCTCTTCTCGACCTTCTTCTCGACCAATGCCAATCCCCTCTTCTCGACCTTTGATCTCGCCTTCTTTGACCAGTTCTTTGTACATGATGGACTCTTCTAGCAGAAAATCATGCATGAGTGTAAACCTCCGTTCAATCCAGGTGACCATCTCCTGGTTGTTCTCAAAGACGTGGGGAGCCAGCAAGCGCAGGATGGCCAGCGCTTCAGGTCTGCGTGCCTGCTCCAGAACTGTAATCGCTCGCTCCAGCACGGCGCGCGTCGCTCCGTCTTTCGCCAGCAACAGTAAGGGGGCCAGCCCCACCAGATTCTTCTGCTCCAGCTCTTCCACCGGAATCTCCGCCAGTTCGATACTGCGATACTTGAAACTCATCTGTACCTCTCCGCCAGTTCCCGGCCATTCGTAGGGTGAGGATGGTGGCGGAGATACCTTGAGCACATAGATGACAAAGGAGAGCACAGGCAGTTCGTGCAGGCCCACTGCCGCATGACTGTAACCCAGAAGTCGGTAGCCAATCTCGTCATCTTTGGTGGATTGAAATTCCACGTGGATGAGGTAGCGACGCCCCTGGTACTCCACCTCCATCATACTATCGGCGCGGATCTCATGTGCCAGCACTCCGACAAAGGAGGGCTGCTGCTCTGGTCCACGTCCCTCCATCTGAAACTGCCCATCCCGCCACCCGATAAAAACTGCTCCTGGCAAGATCCAGTTGAGCACCTCCTGCGTGCATTCGCGCAACAATAACTTCAAACAGATATCCCAACGACCCATCTCTCGACGTCCTTTCGCTTATGTATAGTGTACCATATACCCTGCGCCCCTACCCCTCCGCTCTGCCCTCCCTTCCAACACATCACACCCACCATGCCCTTCCATCCACCTCATGTTCTGGTTTTCTATCTCTATATGCC
>CAXUEY010000152.1:0-10734 GCA_964250225.1 uncultured Ktedonobacteraceae bacterium
CCCCCCCCCGCCCCCCCCCCCCCCCCCCCCCCCCCCCCCCCCCCCCCCCCCCCCCACCTCTCACTCTTCAGATGTTATTGGCAGGTTGTGGTAAGGAAAGGGTGACCGTAGTCATCGATGGAACCGCCACTCCAGACGATGCCAGCAGAGACCGAGATCATTTGCAGGTTGGCCGGGCCATGATAGTGTTCAGTGGCTGACTGCCACTGATGACCATCCCAGTGTTCGACCAGCGCTGTAGGGATGCTGGCTCCTGGTGATCTGGGAACCTGGACACTTTCCCCGGCCAGCCAGATGTCCTGGGGGCTGGTAGTCGCGATATCCCAGAACTGATTGTAGAAGGTCGCCGTGGCACTCGCTTTCGCCGTAGGTGGCACCGGTAACGCATTCCACTGGCCATTCTTCAGGCTCAACAGCAGCGGAAAACCACTCTGATCCAAACCCAGGGCCAGGAGATGCTGCGAGGTGTCGGCGGTGATTTTCAAGAGGCTACCAGATGCCCCACCATTGATGGGCAGTGCAGTAGCAGGATTCCAGCTCTGACCATTCCAGTGGATCAAGAGCGGAGATGGGCTGTTCCCGCCGTTGTTATTGGAGGAACCCGCAGCCCAGATGTCGTTTGCACTCAGTGCGACGATGCTATTGAGGCCGGCGCTCTGGACTATCGGAAGCGTGACAAGCTGCCAGCGCGTCCCATTCCAGTGTTCGATCAACGGAGATGTATGCGTGCCATAGTCACTCTTAGCGATATCATTGCCCGCAGCACCGACAACCCAAACGTTATCAGAGGCGATGACAGTCACCCCCTGTAAGAGATTACGCGTAGAGGGCAGCAGATCGGGGCTGGCAACCTGGCTCCAGCGTGTGCCGTTCCAGTGCTCGATCAGCGTATGGCTGGGTTGCGCGCTTCCATTGGGGGCGCCGCTGCCGTAATCTGTCTCGCCAATGGCCCAGATGTTGTTAGCAGATGCAGCAGCGATCTCGCTCAAGCTGGATTCGGTGGGGGCGGGTACAGGTGTGCCGCTCCATATGGTGCCATTCCAGTGGAGCGCGAGCGCGTGGCCCTGTGAATCGCCTACCAACCAGATATCGCTGGGTGAGAGGACCAGCAGATCGTTCAGGTTTGTGTTCGCGTGATAGGCTGCGGGCAGGGCAACCTGACAGAGCGGTGGTACCTGCGCGAGCGGTACCTGCGTCGGCCTGGGCGTAGCAGTGCTGGTGGGTTTGGGGTGTGCCAGGCGCGAGTGATTCCAGTTCTGGACGGCCAGGAAGCCTCCCACAGTGAAGACTATAAGCAGGATCGCAGCCAGTACACGCGCGGGGGTGCGC
This sequence comes from uncultured Ktedonobacteraceae bacterium, assembly GCA_964250225.1. Taxonomy (GTDB): domain Bacteria; phylum Chloroflexota; class Ktedonobacteria; order Ktedonobacterales; family Ktedonobacteraceae; genus Paraktedonobacter. Next base: position 1,330 of record CAXUEY010000152.1, read on the forward strand.
CAACGTCTCTGCGATCCTGCTGCCGGGTGCTGACCTGACGGGAAAGAATTGAGACTTCCGGTTTCTTTTGGCTGAGAAGTGTCATTGTTCAGCATCGTCTGTTCCTTTTTCAAGAGAGTGTTTTCGTCCCAATCGAGCAACTCCTGCCCATTGGGAAATGTTTCATGTAAATTGAAAAGAAGGTGTTCGAGCGTGGGGTTGCTTTGCGCTTCCTGCCAGACCGCATCGATGGTCGAGAAATCGCCCTCCGCCAGGGCAGTCAGGTAACGTTGTACGGCTTTTTCGCGGGAAAGATGGTGGTTCATGGATGATTTAGCCATGCTGCTTCCCTCCCCTCTGTTTCCTGGACTCGTGTTCGTTCCACGCGATACGCAGACGGCGAAGCGCGCGATGCAGACGCACTCGTACCGCCTCAGGGGTGATCCCCAATTGGCGACTGACGGTAGCAGCATCACATTCGTAAAGGATCATCAGATGAAGGAGACGCGCATCTTCTGATGAAACCATAGAGAGCATCTCACGCACTTGTTCCTGAGCTTCAAAGGCTTGCTCTGGTCCCGCTAGCACCGAGGCCGCGAGCTGGTCGAGCAGTTCTTCTTCTGAGATCTCGGCATTGCTAGCAAGATCACCGAGCAGAACCTCAAAACGATAGCGTTTGGCCAGGTTAACGCGGCGGCGTTGGATCACATGGAGCGCAACCCTGATAAACCAGGTGCGCGGCTGCTGAACAGTCAGGAAGCGCTCGCCAAGATTCATCACCTGGAGCACCGTATCCTGGAAGATTTCTTCAGCTACCAGCGGAACGTTGCTTCCCGTTGCCAGGCCCGCGCGCAAGACATAAGCGGCAAGGATGTTTTTGAGTGCGGCGGCGTGCTCTTGCAAAAAGCTGTCCAGATACGCATTAGCCGGACCAGCACGAAAGTGTGCATCTGACATCATACAGATTGCTCTCTTTACTCGTTTTTTGCAGCATAAAAGTGTGCATCTGACATCATACAGGTTGCTCCTTTTACTCGTTCTTTTGCAGTATAGACGTTCAGCGGAGCAGGCGTCTACATGCTTCTGGGGATTAGTCTTTCCTGGCTGGAGAAACATTACAGGTCACAGCAAAATGTGAAATACTACCATTTCCGAAATTGATCTTGTCCTACCTTGCAACCTTGCCGGTAAGTTCGCAACGTTGCAAGGTGGGAATATCACACATATTCAGACATGCAGCCCAAACGCCTGCTCCATCCCATCTCTCCCCGTGGAGGTCAGGCGAACGGCGCGGCTGGCGGGTTGGCGTTCGATCCAGTGCAGCTCGAACAGGCGGTTGGCAAAGGCAGCCCCGAAGGCTCCGGCGATATGATGTTTGCGCTCGCTCCAATCGATGTGCCAGGGAACGAACAGCAAGCCGCGTTTTTTCAGCGGCCCGCTCGCGATGCCAAATTTTTCCAGCCACTCGACGCCCTCATCTTCAACCACATAGCCCATGTCAGCTACGCGCAGGATTTGCTTTTCCACCAGGGCTTCAGTCAAGCTCACGCCCAGGCCTCCAGCCAGGTGGTTATAGCACATGCGCGCCCGATGTACGGCTTTCGCGCTCTCCGACTCACGCAGCGAGCGAATCTTCACCTGTGGTGCGAGACGTGCCAGGTTTTCCATGATTTCAACAATGGTGGGATCGGCCAAACGGTAGAAGCGGTTGCGCCCCTGTTTCTCTACGGTTAACAATGAGGAATCGACCAGGCGGCTCAGATGTTCGCTCGCCGTCGAGGGTGCTACTCTGGCACGTTTCGCCAGCTCGCTCGCGGTAAATGCGCGCCCATCGCTCAGAGCGAAAAGCATTGTGGCACGCGCCTGGTCAGCCAGCAGAGCAGCGACCGAGGCAATATCAGCGTCTCCAGGCATAGTCGTATGTATCTCCTTGTTTCCAACTCTCAATTATGATGAACACTTCTCACAATCATTGACATCCCTCAAAGTATAACCAGGAAATGCTTCGGCAAAATCCGAACTATTTTGGACTTATACTGCTCCTATGCTTTACTTTTCTCAGTGTGTTGCTGGAGAGAGCTATTCTATCACGCGAACAGCGAAATGTTTGCTTCGTACCAATCAGAAAGACCGGTATCTATGTTCCAGAGAAATGAAAACTCGCTACAAACAGAAAAAATACGGGAGAAACAATCCTCTACAATAGGGATAGCTGACCAATCTCACACGACTGGGCGATCTCGCCCTATTGAGATGATAGCTTTGGTGGCCCTCTGCATTGGGTACTTTATGGTGATTCTCGATTCGACGATTGTGAATGTGGTTGCGCCAATTCTCCCAACACAATTGGCAACAACACATACCGCTGTGCAATGGGTCATTGATGGCTATCTGCTGGCGTTCGCTAGCTTGCTGCTGACTGCTGGTGGGTTGGGGGATCGTCTAGGCAATAAGGGAATTTTCCTGATTGGCCTGCTGGTCTTTACCGTGGCCTCTGTCTTCTGTGGCTTTGCGCCTTCGATTGGCTTGCTGACTGTAGCTCGCGTTATCCAGGGCGTAGGCGCTGCGCTCCTCGTGCCACCCTCGCTCGCTTTGCTAAACCATACCTTTGAGACGCCTCAGGAGCGCGCAAGAGCAATTGGCATCTGGGCTGGCGTGGCAGGTATTGCTGCCGCCTCTGGACCCGTTATCGGTGGCGTGCTTATCAACTGGCTCGGCTGGCGCAGTGTCTTTCTGGTCAACCTGCCCATTGGTGTGGTAGGCTTTCTCCTGACCTGGCGCTTTGTGGCTCGCTCTCCCCATCTGGAGCAGCGCGGCGGCTTTGATTTGCCCGCGCAGATTGCTGGTATCGCCGCTCTGGGTACCCTCGTCTTTGCCTTTAACGAGGGCAACCATATCGGCTGGCAAATGTGGCCTATCTGGGGCGCGCTGCTGATCTGTGTGCTGGCAGTGGCGGCCTTTATTCTGATTGAGCGACATACCCATAGCCCGATGCTGCCGCTGAAACTCTTCTCATCATCTACGTTCTCGGCCTCAAATATCGTGGGCCTGCTGCTGAACTTTGGTTTTTACGGCCAGCTATTCTTTATCAACCTCTTCTTCCAGCAAATCAAGGGCTATTCGCCGCTGCTCACCGGTCTCGCACTTTTGCCGGAGACCACGATGGTCTGGCTCGCGTCATGGCTGTCGGGACGCGTGACGGCGCATACAGGGCCGCGTCTGCCTATGACTCTGGGTCCATTGATTGGCGCGGCTGGCTTTCTCGGCATGGTCCTGGTGGATGCCCATACGCCGTATCTCATCATGTGCGTTATGCTGATGGCTATCGGGTTTGGCATGGCGTTTAATATGCCTGCTATGACGGCTGCCTGCATCGAATCGGCTCCCCGCGAGCGCTCATCCATCGCTTCGGGAGTACTGAACGCGGGCAGGCAGGCTGGGAGTGCGCTCGGTGTGGCCCTGCTCGGATCGCTGGTCGCTGGTAGAGGCGGCATCTTTGTGTCGGGCATGCATGTTGCCCTTGTCATCGCTGGTGCCGCGTTCCTGGTGGCGGCTCTGCTATCGAGGGTGTATGTCAAAAATCGGGAAAGCAGGAGGGATGTTTCTGGCAGCACCCCTCCAGGCAGATAACAGCGCCTGTCTCTTGCATTTTTTTGACATCTAAGCCCTCATGTGATACGCTCTAAGTCGATACTATCCTTTTTGGCATGGCAAGTGCCGCCACACTCCTGATATGCTTGTGAACCCATCCATATAGCAACGGATGGAGGAGCACATAAGCAGCAGGGTGCGTCCTTTTGTGTGCAGTCTCCCTGAGCAGAAAGGAGCATTTTGCAGAACTGTCCTGGCATCAGTGAGTGATGCCAGAATTTTGGACTATCACACTTTTTCTTCTGTCTTTCAGGGAAGGCAGAAAATACCTCTCCGTCCAAACACTACACGAAGGAGTATTGACGACGATGAAGCGCGAAATTACCGTGACCGTGAATGGTCAACAGCGACGTTCGGAGGTTGAGCCTCGTTTGTTGCTAGTCCACTATCTGCGCGAGGTACTCGATCTGACCGGAACGCATGTAGGCTGCGATACCTCACAATGCGGCGCTTGTACTGTGCTGCTCAATGGAGCATCGGTGAAGGCGTGTACCGTGCTGGCTGTACAGGCCGATGGCTGCGAAGTGACGACTATTGAGGGACTGGCCCCCTCGGAGGAGAATTTGCACCCCATTCAGGCCAGTTTCTGGGAGAAGCATGGCTTACAGTGCGGCTTCTGCACACCTGGCATGATTATGGCCTCTTATCAACTGCTCAAGAATAATCCTAACCCAAGCGAGGCCGAGATCCGCAGGGGTCTGGAGGGCAACATCTGCCGCTGCACCGGCTACCAAAATATTGTCAGCGCGATCCAGCACGCGGCGGAGCAGATGCGCGCAACCACTTCCCAGCCGGTAGGTGCGTCAGGCGGCGAGTAAAGGCGCAGCCGGATTTCCTAAGAGAACACGTTTCTGGTGCGTAGAGATCCCAGGGAGCTTCTCTGGCAGGCGCGACTAGCAGGCGTTTTCCCTCTTTCCCCAAATATACGTATTTCTGGTTTTTTTGCCCGAAGAAAGGATCGGTCCAGGTATGAGTATTGCAGCTCTGGTAGGTACGCCGATCAAGCGGCGTGAAGATCCTCGCCTGATTACTGGCCAGGCCACCTATGTCGATGACATCAAACTGGTCGGTATGCTCCATATGTCCGTGTTGCGTAGTCCCTATGGCCACGCGCGTATTAACAGTATCGATACAACAGCCGCGCGCAAACACCCCGGCGTTCTCGCGGTGTATACTGCTGAAGACCTGAAGGGCGTGGTCGGGGTCATTCCCGTGGCTGTGCCTGTGGGTCAGGTTGCCGCGGGAATGGGTGTACGCGGTGCGCTGGCCGAAGGGAAAGTGCGCTTTTACGGCGATCCCGTCGCCGTGGTGATCGCGGATGATCGTTATGCCGCCCGCGATGCCCGTGATCTGATCGAAGTTGATTACGAGCCGCTGCCAGCCGCGATTGATGTTGAGAAAGCCATGCAGCCGGACGCTGTTCTGTTGTACGAAGACTTCGGCACGAATGTCGCCCTTTCCAGCCATCCCGATTCTGAAGATATCGATAAGGTCTTTGCGCAGACAAAGGCCGATGGCGGGGTGAATCTCAAAGCCCGTTTCGTGAACCAGCGTCTCGCACCGACGCCGATGGAGACACGCGGCGTGGTGGCTCAGTTTACGAAGTCCGACAGAAAGTTGACTGTGTGGAGTTCGTCGCAGATCCCGCACCTCTTGCGCAACTTGCTGGCTTCGCAGCTTGGTTTGCCGCAGCACCAGGTGCATGTGATTGTGCCGGAAGTGGGCGGCGGCTTTGGTTGTAAGCTGAATGTCTATCCCGAAGAACTGGTGGCCTCGTTTGCGAGCATGAAGCTCGGACGCCCGGTCAAGTGGATCGAGGATCGCAGCGAGAGTTTTGCGGCTACGATTCATGGACGCGACCAGACGGACTACGTTGAAGTGGCAGCCACCAAAGAAGGCAAAGTCACGGCTGTGAAGATTCACGGCATCTCCGACCTGGGATCGTATGCGCAGATCTTCACCGATGTGATTATGATCGCTTTTGGCTTCCCTGTCTCAGGCGGCTCGTATGATATTCCCAACATTCACCTCAGCTTCGACCTGGTCTTTACCAACAAGGCTCCGACCGATGCCTATCGTGGGGCAGGCCGACCAGAGGCGACCTACGTTATCGAGCGCGTGATGGACCTGGTGGCGCGGGAAGTGGGCAAAGATCCCACAGAGGTGCGTCGTCTCAACTTTATCCAGCCCGACCAGTTCCCGTATAAGTCCGCCGCCGGTTCCGTGTACGATACGGGCGACTATGAGCCAGCGCTCGATAAAGCGATGGAGATGATCGGCTACAAAGAACTGCGTGCGGAACAGGCGCGCCGCAAAGACAACGGCGACAAGAAGCTGCTGGGCATCGGCGTCTCTTCCTACATCGAAATCTGCGGTTTTGGTCCCAAAGGCAGCGCGCCCGTTGGTCTCTACGAGAGCGCGCGTATGCGTGTTGAGCAGGGCGGAACCGTGATGGTCTATACCGGTTCGTCACCACATGGGCAGGGCGAGGAGACGACCTTTGCTCAGATCGTTGCTGGCGAGTTCGGCATTCCTGTAGAGCAGGTCTTGATCCTGCATGGCGATACCGACTCGACCCCCGAAGGTCGCGGCACCTATGGTAGTCGCACGACGGCTGTGGGCGGTTCGGCGGTCTATACCGCGGCCCAGCGGCTTGCGGAGAAGATGAAGCAGATCGCGTCGCATATGCTGGAAGCGAGCGTTGAGGATATTACGCTGGAAGACGGCAAATTCTCCGTCTCAGGCTCGCCTCAGAAGGCAGTGACCTTCAACGATGTGGCCATGACCGCCAATCTCTCCAACACCTTGCACCCCAGCATCGAGCCGGGCCTGGAGACGACGGTCTTCTGGGAGCCGGAGGCCTGTGTCTTCCCCTTTGGCACACACATCTGCGCCGTGGAAATTGACCGCGATACCGGCGAAGCGAAGATCACGCGCTATGTGGCCGTGGATGATTGTGGACGGCAGTTGAACCCACTGATCATCGAGGGGCAGGTGCATGGTGGCATTGCTCAGGGCGTCGGTCAGGCTATGTTCGAGGGCGTTGAGTATGCTGAAGATGGGCAATTGCTCACGGCGTCCCTGATGGACTACGCTATGCCCTATGCCCACGAGTTGCCCCACTACGAACTCGACAGCACCATCACGCTGACGCCGGTGAACCCGCTGGGTGTCAAGGGTATCGGCGAGGCCGGTACCATTGGCTCTACGCCAGCCGTTTCCGCCGCTGTGGCCGACGCGCTGGGGGTCGCGCACGTGAACATGCCCTACAAGCCAGAGAAATTGTGGAAGGTCATCCACCAGCAATAAATGAGAGGAAGTGTTGTATGTCTATTCCAGCAGCCTTTGATTACCATGTCGCGAAGACAGTGGATGAGGCTATTGCACTGCTGGGGCAGTATGGCGACGAGGCCAAGCTGCTCGCGGGTGGCCATAGCCTGTTGCCAACCATGAAGCTGCGCCTGGCCCAGCCGGAGCATCTGATCGATCTTGGCCGCATCGCTGACCTGGCCTATATCCGCGAGGAGTCGGGCCATATTGCTATCGGAGCCATGACCACGTATCACCAGATCGAGCATTCAGACCTGCTGCGGAGCCAGTTCGCGATCCTGCCCGAAGGCGCCGCTGTGATCGGCGACCAGCAGGTGCGCAATCGTGGCACGATTGGCGGCAGCGTGGCTCACTCTGATCCCGCTGCGGATATGCCCGGCATCGTCCTGGCTCTCAAAGCGACTATTGTCGCGCGCGGCCCCAAAGGACAGCGCGAGATCGCGGCTGACGACTTCTTCCAGGATCTCTTCACCACTGCTCTGGAGCCGAACGAGGTTGTAACAGAGATTCGCGTACCACGGTTGGCCGCGCATTCTGGTAGCGCCTATGAGAAACTGGCCAACCGCGCCTCGCACTATGCCGTCGTTGGTTGCGCGGCTGTCGTCACGCTCGGCGGTGATCGCACCGGCTCAGCCGTCAGCGTCGTCATCACCGGCGCCTCGGTCAAGCCCACCCGTGCCACCGCTGTGGAGCAGGCGCTGACCGGCAAGGTTCTCGACGAGGCAGCCATCGCCGCCGCCGCCAGCCACGCCGCCGATGGCCTGGAACTGGTCGAGGATATCCACGGCTCTAAAGCCTACCGCGCCCAGATGACCACTGTGATGGTCAAACGCGCTCTGGCTCGCGCTGCAGAACGTGCGTAAGGAAATCTTTCGGAACGAGATGGCTGGGTTTTCCCGCAAGGGTGGGGAAAACCCAACCATCTCGTTCCATATTCTATCGCACAAATTTGATGAGAGATATTGATATGCGTGTATGATAGTATGGACGAAGTTGTCGGAAAGTGCTGGAGAGATCTCACAAAAATAGCGAGGTAAACACCAGAATGTTCGAGCACCGCTTTTCCCTAGATCTTATCCTCAGAAGAAAGAGAGCGTCAAATCATGAGCCAATCCCAAACGATTAGAGCATACAGTTTGCCTGCTGATCCATATAGCGTTGCTCGAACGTGAACAGATGGCAGATCATGCGGCTGCGCACCTCGATGGGCGCGTTGGCGGTTTCCAGCATGTGCAGATAGCCAACCACAGCGGTACCAAAGGCTAGCAATTCAAAGGGCGTGGCCTGCCATGTGACCCTCTGCTCTGGCTCTGTAGGGATGAGTGATTGCTTGAGCGCGCGTTGTCTGGCACGCCATTCCATCAAGGGCTGCTCATATTTGCGTTGAAATGAACGGAGCTGGGCGATCACCTCGTCGCGGTCATGCGAGGGATCGACTACGAATCTCAGGAGTTGAATATAGCCGCGAATGGCCGCGTCGATGGCTGGCAGCTCTTCCGAACTGGCCTCGACAGTAATCACTGTCTCTGTCTGTACCTGGGTCACTTCCTCCACCTCCACTTCCTCCACACCTCAACCAGAGAGCCACACTTCCCTCACTCTGACCAGCATTATGAGGCGGCGAGCGTCTCTTACGGTCTTTCCACTGGCCATTGTACCCGTGACGCTGCCCGGATTCAAGCCGGATATCAGCATATAGTAGTGCGAGCGTGAAGCACGTTTGCATGCTTACACTGTTAGCTGAGAGGAGTAAGAGCTATTTCGGTGTAATCTCGACCTTTGTCTTGATCTCCATCTCCTCAGCTACCGGGGTAGATGCAGGTGCTGTAGGGCGGAAGACCAGTTTATTCGAGATGAAGAAGTTATAGGCGAAAGCAAGGATAATTCCTGCTGGATTGGCGAGATACTCATTGACATGCAGGAAATAGACCAGGGCCAGGGCTGTCAGGTAAGAGATCAACAGAGATGAGAGGCTGGTCAACTGGCCTTTCGCAATGCGGCGTGGCCATTCCCAACCATGAATATGCCGACGCTGTTCGCTATAGGTGAAAAATTGATTGAGCACGAAATTGATGATGTTGCTGACTTCAAATGCACAGGCCGAGGCTACAGCATAGAGAAGCAAACTTTTGGGGGAGATAACCATGCCCAAAAGGGTGTTAAATATGTACAGTGCCAGGACTTGAATGGGGATGCCAACGCCGCCAACCAGAGCATAGCGAACGATACGGATGCGTAGAAGTCGTTTTATGAGAGAGATCATGCGTGCCTATACTCCTCAACAGGGTTCAAATTGTCGTTTTCATACTCATCCTAGCATGTTCTCCTCTTTCTCTGCAAGCCTCCTCCCCAATTTAGCCATGCGCGCTTTTTCCTTCAACTTTTTCAAGCGCTCGTTCGTAAGTAGTGGCAAAGCATTTTTCTTAGAAAGCATTTTTCTTAGAA
>CAXUEY010000152.1:10834-14427 GCA_964250225.1 uncultured Ktedonobacteraceae bacterium
AAAGCATTTTTCTTAGAAAGCATTTTTCTTAGAACGATATTCTCAAAGGCATTTTGCGCGAGAAAAAAGGAATGATCGCTATGTCACAACAGCATGCCCAATTTGAAGAGGAATTTCGCGATGGCCCACAACCGGCCTACCACTCAGGGTATAGCGGCCCGCAACCAACACCCGATTACCAGCCGGGGTATAGCATGCCACAGCCCGCGAGCTATACGGCCAGTGTGCCGCCGAACCAATCCTATGTGAATGTACCGGGTCAGAAATTGCTGGCGTATGATCTGAGTAGCGGGCGCGCACCGGGCGTTGGCGCGCGGCTGGCCCTGTCGATCCTTTCGCTGATCTTCACCTTTATCATGTTTATCGTGGCCCTGGCTATCGTTGGCAGTAGCCGCTTCGATCCGTTCCCGATGATCCCTCTGACCATTGTCTTCGCGCTGATCTTCGCGGGCGTGGTACTGATCATCAACCTCATTTTTAGTCGCAGGCATTGAGCATTTTCGCCTGTTGATCCGTTGTAGTGAGTAGAGGAACGATGCCCACTCTTCTCTTCGGGCCATCACCGAGCTCTACTCGGACGTATTCTGCTAGAAACAGGTTGTTTTGTTATGCACGATATTCGCATTGAACGCTGGGCGCACGCGCTCGTCCATTACTGTCTCGCGCTCAAAGAGGGCGACAATGTTATGATCCAGGCCACGCCGCTGGCCGCGCCACTCATCGAGGCGGTGTATCGCGAGGCTTTGCGCGCGGGCGCGCACCCCATCCCGTTGCTTGGCCTGGAGCATCTGGATGAGATCTTGCTCCAGGAGGGCAGTCCCACTCAGATCGAGCACTCGTATCAGTTGTTTGGCGCCATCGCCCCACGCATTGATGCGCGCCTCTCGATTCTTTCCGCTGGCAATACCAAAGCGTTGTCTAACATCGATCCGGCTCAGTCGGCGCGACGCGGCCACGCTCTCGCACAGGTTCGCGAGCAGACACGCGCACGCGAAGAACAGGGGAAATTTCGCTGGTGCCTGACGCTCTATCCTACCGCCGCCTACGCGCAGGACGCGGAAATGTCGCTCCATGATTTTGAGGAGTTTGTCTTCAACGTCTGTTTTCTCAACGACGCCGATCCCATCGCAAGCTGGCGAGCCGTCTCCGCTGAGCAGCAGCGCCTGGTGGACTGGCTGGTGGGTCGCAAACGCGCGCGTATTCTGGGACCAAACACCGATCTCATACTCTCTATCGAGGACCGTATTTTTATCAACAGCGACGGCAAGCGCAACTTCCCCAGCGGCGAATTTTTCACCGGCCCGCTTGAGAACAGCGCTGAGGGCGTGATCCAGTTCGACGTGCCCTCCTCGCAGAGTGGCCGCACTATCGAGGGCGTGCGCCTGGTCTTCCACGAAGGCAAAGTCATCGAGGCCAGTGCGCGCCAGGGTCAGCAGTATCTGGAACAAATGCTGGAGATGGATGCAGGTGCGCGTTATCTAGGAGAGTTCGCGTTTGGCAACAATCCAGGCGTGGTGCGCGCCACCAAAAACACGCTCTTCGACGAGAAAATGGGCGGCACGGTGCATCTGGCCCTGGGCACTAGCTATCCCGAAACCGGCGGCCTCAACAAATCGGCACTCCACTGGGATATGGTCTGCGACCTGCGTCAGCAGGGCGAAGTCTGGATCGATGATGTGCTGTTTTTGAAGGATGGCAAGCATCTCGTTTAACTGTACAGATTCTTGAAAAACATGTGAACCAATGGAGGTGAAAACATGCCCAAAATCGCCCTTCTCCAGCGCAGCGAAGTTCGCCAGGAAGATACCTGGAACGCTGCCAGTGTCTTCCCCACACTCGCTGCCTGGGAAACTGAGTATCAGCACGTCGAGGCGCAGTTGCCTACGTTAGCACAATATCATGGCAAATTGGGCCAGAGTCCGGCAATGCTGGTTGAGGCGCTTGATGCTTTCTTGCGGATCAAGAATCGCGCGAGCAAACTATCCGTTTATGCGAGTATTTCGTCGAGTGTCGATAGTGCGAACCAGGCCAACGCCGCTCTCGCCAGCAAATCGACCACACTGATGGGCAAGGTGCGGGCAGCGGGGGCGTTTCTCAAGCCGGAGATCCTGGCTCTTGCCCCGGAAACATTGCAGCAGTGGTTGCGCGAGGATGAGCGCGTGGCCGTCTATGCCCATTATGTTGACGACCTGCGACGCGAACACACACATGTGCGCTCAAGTGAGGTTGAGGAGTTGCTCGGTGCGCTGAGCGATCCGTTCGCCACACCACGTGCTGTGAATCAAATGCTGACGATTGCCGAGACGCGTTTCTCTCCGGCTGTATCAAGCAGCGGCGAGGAAATTCCGGTCGCGCATGGCACCATTCTAACGCTGCTGGAAGATTTCGACCGCGAGACGCGCCGCACGGCCTGGGAGAACTATGCAGATGGTTATCTCTCCTCTCAGAAAACCCTGACGAGCAATCTGGCCGGTTCGGTTAAGCAGTTCCTTTTTCTAGCGCGTACACGTGGCTATGCTTCCGCGCTGGAGGCTTCGCAGTCACCCAACAATGTCCCGGTAGAGGTTTTTCACCAGACCATCGAGACGTTCCGCAAGCACCAGTCTATCTGGCATCGCTACTGGGCTTTGCGACGGCGCGTCTCAGGCTACGAGATGCTGCACAGCTATGATCTGCGCTATCCGCTCACGACTCAACCGCCACGCGTTCCCTATACGCAGGCGGTCGAGTGGATTGTCGAGGGCTTGCAGCCGCTGGGCAAGGAGTATGTGCAGACCCTGCGGCGAGGTTGTCTGGAAGACCGCTGGGTTGATCTCTCCCCCAACGAGGGAAAATATTCGGGGGCTTTTTCCTCTGGCTGTCCAGGCACGCATCCTTTCATCGTCATGGGCTACAACGATTCGGTGAAGGCCATGAGCACCCTGGCTCACGAACTGGGCCATTCAATGCATTCGTATCTGGCCTGGCAGACGCAACCGCTGGTCTATGGCGACTATTCGCTGTTTGTGGCCGAGGTTGCTTCGAACTTCCACCAGGCGATGGTGCGTGACTATCTGCTGCGCACGCAGACCGACCGGGATTTCCAGATTGCCCTGATCGACGAGGCCATGAGCAACTTCCACCGTTACTACTTCACGATGCCGATGCTGGCCCGCCTTGAGCTGGCGATGTACAGTCACGTGGAGCGCGGCGAGAGCCTGACCGCCGATCTTCTCAATGGCTGGTTCGCCGAATTCCTTGCGGAGGGTTATGGGAGCGAGGTCGCGCTCGATCCCGCCCGCGATGGCAACACCTGGGCTACTTTCGGGCACCTCTACCAGCCATACTACGTGTACCAATATACGACGGGGATTGCTGGTGCGCATGCCCTGGCTCGCAAGGTGCTCTCTGGCGACCCACAGGCTGCCGAGAACTACCGGAATTTCTTGCGTGCCGGCCACTCACTCTACCCGCTCGACGCGCTGAAACTGGCTGGTGTCGATCTGACCACCCCTGAACCGGTTGAAACAACCTTTGGCATGCTTGAGGGATATATCGAGCAGCTGGAACGGCTGCTGGCATAGTACCGGACACGGGCATAACGCGAGGAACGG
>CAXUEY010000153.1:0-12751 GCA_964250225.1 uncultured Ktedonobacteraceae bacterium
GATGGGTTTCCTGCCCACCGAGAGCCGCAACTACGTCCACATCATTATGGGCTAAGCTCGCCTTATATGGCGAAGGTGGAAATATAGCTCCCTGATAAAAGAGGCAAGAGCGTCCATTGGTGTTTTTTCACCAATGGACGCTCTTGCCTTATATGGATGCGCCTCATGTTTTTGTTGGCCGCTTCAGCTCAGAAGTAACGCCCGTTCGCCTGGCCTGTGGAGTGGGGAAAATCCCTGGCAAAAGAGCCGATGAGCGTGGTAGAATAGAACGTACATTCTTCATAGACACTATTTTCAAAAAGGGAGGTATCAGCATCATTATGGATTTTTTCAACAACATCAAGGCTGCGCTGCTGGCTGGCCAACATGGGCATCCCAGGGGACTGGTGGGACGCCTGCTGGGGGAACAGATGGTACGTCAGCACGTTCCCGAAACTACGTGGACGCTTTCCTTGCTGAAGATCCAACTAGAGGATCAGATCCTGGAGATTGGCTTTGGAGCAGGCCGCGCTATCGAACTTGCTTCGACCCAGGCCCCCAATGGCAATGTCACTGGGATCGATCATTCTCAAGAGATGGTCCGCTCAGCCAGTCGGCGCAACGCCAGGGCCATCAAAGCGGGCCGGGTCGTGTTACATCGCGGCGATGTGACTACACTTCCTTTCCACGACAATCAGTTCGACAAAATTTTCAGTATCCAGACCCTTTATTTCTGGTCAGACGTGCCACGTGCCCTCGCTGAGCTTTTCCGCGTGCTCAAACCAGGCGCCCTGCTCGTCGTGACCCTGTCTACTGGCAGCATAGATTCCGCCGAGGCCACAGGGCTGGAGGGCTATCAGCAGGTTTTAGAGGAGCAGATCATTCCAGGCATGCAGCAACTCGGCTTCACGCGAGCGGACATCGCGCAAGGGCCACTTTCCCGTCAGTTCAAAAACACAGCGGTGATAGGCGTGAAGTAATCCTTAACTCTTCCTGCTATTCTGTCCACTCGTCTATCGCCCAGCAACTATGAGCGAGCCGCCAGCGAGAACAGCGAGAAGCGTTTGCGGCGGCACGCCTGGCAGACCCAGCGCGTCCCCCCAAACAGGCGCACTCGTGTCGCGTGACGCATGCACATAGCCTGCCCGCAGTCCGCGCAATGCAAGAGCGCCAGCCTGTTGCAGCGCTGGCCGCGCACGACCACGCCACAGAAGATTGAGCTTTTACCCATAATCTTGCTCTTTTTATCTATTGAACACACAAAAAGCGAAAAGGTACATGGCAATCGTAGCATGGACAGTGAGGAAAAGCAAACTCCGGCTCCAGGGGTGAGGCGGCCCATCGTGATATAGGAGATGGTATCATAGAACCAGCAGCATCTTTCCCACTGCCTTGACGATATCTTAAGGCTTGGATATGATGAGAACGCAAATGGTTATGTTTACTAATCTGACACAAGAACTTTTCGCGACATAGAAAAAGGAGCTTTTTGCTTGGAGATTACATTCCTCGGCCAGGCCGGTATCTATATTGAGACGCGACACGGGAGTATCCTCTGTGACCCCTGGTTCAACGCAGCGTACTTCGCCTCCTGGTTCCCTTTTCCCAGCAATGAAAGGGTGGATCGCTCAAAACTGGCCAATCCCACCTACCTCTATGTCTCGCATCTGCACCATGACCACTACGATCCCCAGTTCTTACGCGAATGCGTCTCGAAAGAAACAACAGTCCTGCTGCCCGATTATCCCATCGATCTGTTGGAACGATCTCTGCGCGAACTAGGGTTCACTAAATTTATTCACACCAAAAATGGTCAGGCCGTGGAGATCGAGGGCCTGCGCTTGATGATTATGGCTATGACCGCGCCCATCGATGGTCCGCTGGGTGACTCCGGGATGATGGTCGATGACGGGGAGACGCGCATCTTCAACCAGAACGATTCGCGTCCGATGGACCTGGATGTGCTGGCCAGCCACGGTCCCTACGACGCGCATTTCGTGCAGTTCTCCGGCGCGATCTGGTACCCAATGGTCTATCAGTATCCTGAAAAGATGCTCCAGGCGCTGGGTCGCAAGAAACGCGAGAACGAAATGTCCCGTGCTCTGCGCTACATCCAGGAGATCAACGCCAGCTTCGTGGTGCCCTCAGCCGGGCCGCCCTGCTTCCTGGACGACCATCTCTTCGACTTCAACGACTTCCAGCGCGATCCCGCCAACACTTTTCCCGATCAACAGTGCTTCATCGAATATATGCAGCAACACGGCCTGGACAATGGCCGTTTGATGATCCCTGGCACCGTGGCGACGCTCACCAAAGATGCCTTAACGACTCGACATCCCTTCCCGCAGGACGAGGTAGAGGCGATCTTCACCCAGAAACGCGCCTATCTGGAGGCGTATCGCGAGCGTCAGATGCCTTACATCGAGACCCAGAAAGCCGCGTGGCCGCGTGGACAGGTCGATATCCTGGCCAGCCTCAAAGAGTGGTTCGAGCCACTACTGGAGCAGGCCGACATGACTGCTGTGGGCGTGAATGGCCGTGTGATTATCGATTGCGCCGTCCAACAAATCGTGCTGGACTTCCACACGCGCAAAGTCTACGCCTGGCAGGACGAGGAGTGGGACTATCGCTTCACTATTGATCGTGCCCTGCTCGAATACTGCATCATCCACCACGAAGAGGACTGGATCAACCAGATCTTCCTCTCGTGCCGCTTTAAGGCCGAGCGCAAGGGCCCCTACAACGAATACGTCTACAACTTCTTCAAATGCCTCTCGCCTGAACGTTTGCAGTACGCCGAGGGCTACTACGCGGAAAAATCGTCAGACAAGCAACTCTGGGAGAGCCACGGCTACCGCATCCAACGCCGTTGCCCCCACCTCAAGGCCGACCTGACGCGCTTCGCCAAAATCGAGAACGGCGTGCTGACCTGCACCATGCACGGCTGGCAGTTCGACCTGGAGACCGGGCGCTGCCTGACCTCCGAGGGCCATCCCCTCTACACCCAATCCCTGAGCGAGCCAGAGCCAGAAAATCTGCCCACACCCACCAGCAACGACGGCGCAACCATCCGCGACAAGTGCGACCACTGCTGGTACAAAACAACGGATGTGAAATCTTCCGCAAAACAGGGATAAAAAAAGTCCACAGACGGCGCACGCGAGGGGCGCCGCTACATACAAGGGGGGAGCAACGGCTACTCTCTTAATGGATTTGGGATAAGAGTAGAACGCCCGTAACAAATATGCTATACTGTTTGAAATAGGTTGATATGTCCTGACAGAAAAAGGCAGCGAACTATGGCCATTATGCATCGCGAAGACGAACCAACAACCCTTGTACTTGCCGATTGGGTGCCAGGCCCGCGCCAGGGCCACTGGACCTATGAAGCGTATGCTGAACTCCCGGAAGATGGTTTGAGGTATGAGATTTTGCAGGGAGTGCTCGTGACGACACCAGCACCTGAACCTGAACATCAAAGAATCAGCAAGAAAATTGCTGTGCGTTTTTTTGAGCAGATCGATGCCAGAGGCCGGGGGGAGATGTTCTACGCTCCCATCGATATGGAACTTTCAGAAAAGAATGTCGTCCAACCCGATGTACTGATCATCTTAGACGAGCATTTGGATCGTGTGCAGGAAAAGCGCATCGTGGGCGCGCCTGATCTGGTTGTTGAAATTATCTCGCCGAGCAGTGTTGCGACCGATAGCATCATCAAGCGTCAGGCCTATGAGCGCGCGTGTGTCCCTGAATACTGGCTGGTGAACCCACAACAGCAGACAGTAGAAGTATTTGCTCTGGAGAACGGTGTGTATACTTCTCAGGGCGTGTTTGAGGGTGAACGAACAGTATCTTCGCGCATCGTTCCAGACATCAGCGTCCCGGTTGCGCGCTTCTCTGCGTGAGCAGTGGACCGTCTGGCCAGCATTCCTCCATCCCCATTGCCGGATCAGCGACAAGATGCGTGAGATCATCACGAGATAGCGTGATTTCACACATCTTTTTTGTTATGCGAAAAATTCCCCGCGCAATCTGTAACAAATGTCCCCTCAAAAAAGAAACTCCGCTAACAGTATTCAGTGCCGTATTGATCCTCTACAATGGAGGGAATCGGACAATGATGGGTACGAGCTATGGAAAGGCGAGCGAGCGTGTAATGTTTGAGCCAGAGTCGAGCGAGATGCAGGGCGATCTGCACCGTTTTTTGCGTGAGAATCATGAGCGCCTGACCGGGATTATCTGCGCGTATGTGGCGCGGATGGGCCTGGCCAGGGGCGAGAATGTGCGTCTGCTGGCCGCGGAGGTCTTTCAGGACGCGGCTCTGGAGATTCTCGCGCACACAGAACACCTTGACCCCACGCGTCAGCCGCACGCCTGGTTTTTGCGCGTCGCCGCCAATATTTTGAAACGGAAACGCGCCAGTTTTGCCAAACGGTATCGATTTGAAGTGCTGGTCAGCGATCTGGCCGAGCGTCGCCGCGACGAGGACGAGAACGATCTGCTCGACCAGTTGCTAGTTGACGACGCACCAGGCCCGGAACAATTGCTGGAGGCCCGCGAGCACGTTGAAGAACTGCTGGGCCTGCTTGCACCTGCCGACGCCACATTGGTGTGTTTATCGCTGGTGCAGGATCTCAGTAGCGAAGCCATCGCGCACGGTCTGGGCGTGAAGCCAGGCGCGGTGCGAGTGCGTTTGCACCGCGCCCTCCAACGTCTGCCCTGGGCGACACTATTTGATCTATGGAATAGAGCGCACTTACAATTAAAAACAGCTTTTGCAGGATAAGCGTGTTATGGATTTCAAGGAAGGTATTCACAAATCAGCGCCGCGTGGGAGTTTTTTTGAGTCGGATCTGGCACCTGAAGCAAAGCCTGAGCGCAGATGGGGCAGTTCCCGGCGCTGGGGCTCCTGACCGCCTGCGCTCAGCATTGGAAATCTCTTCACGATGAAGGCCATCGCGACCAATGACGTGTGGGCAGCAAAGTCTGGCTTGTCGGCACCACGCTCGATGCCGACGGCCAGTCCTCGCATCCACTGCTTGAGATGATGTGTTAGCTTGCCAGAATCGCATTCTTGCTCTATCATATACACAGCATCTCAGCCAGAAACACGCTGGATCATCTTGCGTGATTTTCCATTCTATAAGAGAGACGAGGGTCCGCTAGAGCGGAAGGGACAGGTTCATGACAACGCTTACCAGGCCACCAAAGAGGGCACCGCTCAAGAAGGGTGTGCCGAAACGCTATCAACGCAAAGTTCCCATCGGCTCGCGGCTCAGGCAGCGGGCGCGTTACTGGTTGCGTCATCCGCTCAACGCCGCCTGGGGCTGGTTTAGTTCGGTGCGCGTGGCTATTCTGCTGATTTCAGCGGTGACCGTAATCTGTTTTTTGGGGATCTATTTTATTCAGGCGCCAGGCGAGGTGCTTAACGATCCCGCCGCCTATGCCGCCTGGGTGCAGTTCAACGCGCTGCCCAAATATGGCTCGCTGACCCCCATATTCGATTGGCTGCAATTTTTTACGATCTTCTCCAGCTGGTATTTTATGCTCCTGCTGATTCTGCTCTCCGCGAGTATTTTGATTGGTGGTATGCTCAATCGCTTGCCGGCTATCTGGCAGAACTTCCGCCATCCGCTCTTGCGACGCAGCGATAAATTCTACGAGAACGCCCTGGAACGTGGCTCGTTTGAGCGTGAGGACGCGCTGGCCTGGACCACGCAGGCGTTGCGCACACGTGGCTTCCGCGTGAGGAGCGTGGTGGAGACGGATGCTTCGGCAAAAGAGCCGCGTGAGAGTACGTATCTGTACGCTAATAAAAATTCCTGGGCCACGCTCTCGACTTTTGTCTTTCACCTGGCCCTGATTACCCTGTTGCTGGCGGGTGTCTTCTCGCAGTGGCACGGGTTCGCGCCGGATAGTCCCGCGCGCCGTATCCTGCCCGCGCCCTTTGTCGGCCTGACCGATAGCGTGGCTGGCTTTACCTTTGACCAGCCGCTGCCTGAGGGAACCAGCGCGCTAGTCTATCCACGTGGCACGCCGCACAATATCAGCTTTCGCACCAACAGATTTATCGCGAAGTTTGATCCTAAAACCGGGCTGGCCACCGACTATGTGACCGATCTGAGCGTCTTCCAGGATGGGGCGCTGGTGGCCCATAGCAACCATCTGCGCGTCAATGATCCGCTGAGCTATGGCGGCGTGGTCTTCCACCAGTCTTCGCTGATCCCGTCGGTGAACGTCACGCTTTCGGACGCGGGCGGTTGCCTGGTGTGTCGTCAGGCGATTGTGCTCAACCAGACGCGCAACGCGCCGGGCAATTTGCAGATCGACCTGAATAGCGTGCCTATCGCCGGGACGGGCCTGATCCTGAACGTCTTTTTTATTCACAACATCAATGTACAGATGGCGCAGATCGCGCACCCGCTGATTTTGCTGACCGTCGGCGATCCCAACACGGGCAGCGTTCAGCAGAGCGACGCCGTGCGTTTGCAGGCGGGTCAGTCCAGCGCGATCCATCAGAATTGGAAGGTCGCACTCAACGATGCCAGCGAGGCCACCGTGCTGCTGGTCACCAAAGATACCGGCTCAAGTCTGATCTGGCCAACCGCCGTGCTGCTGATACTCAGCCTGTGCGCCACCTTCTACTTTCCGCAGCGACGCATCTGGCTCAAGGTCAGTGGGCAACGCGTCCAGATGGCGGCCTTGCGCGAGCATTTTGTGAATATTCGCACCGACCTGCTCGCACTTGAAAAAGCCAGCCGGGCCGGGCCAAAAAGCTCCTAAGCGTGAGTTGACACTAGCAGCTCAACTGCGATATGCTTGCTTTTAAGTAGAAGTATCCGATGCATTCTCGTGCATTCTGATTACTTGGGACAAGTGCAAAAGGATCGTTATGCATTTTCAGGCGCATAAGCAACATTTTCCAGTTGCAATGCGTATCACCCGGTGGTAGGGATGCCGCAAGCGACGATGCTCTTTGGGGGAAAGGTCAGCGATATGAAACTCACCATGAAAGGCGATTATGGCCTGCGCGCTATGCTGGATCTGGCCGCGTACTACGGGCAGGGGCCGATTGAAAGCTCGGATATCGCGAGTCGGCAGTATGTGCCGGTGCAGTATCTCGACCAGATCTTGATGGTTTTGCGCAAAGAAGGGCTGGTCAAAAGTGTGCGCGGCCCCAAAGGTGGACATATGCTGGCGCGGCCTCCGGCTCAGATTACGATGGCGCAGGTGATGGAGGCGTTGGAGGGCTATGTGCCGCCGATGGAATGTCTGCCCAACCCGGATTTTTGCAAACTTTCGCCAGGTTGTGCTCTGCGCGGTGTCTGGCAGCAGATCGATGAGATGACCCAGCATATTCTCACGGCCACCACCATCGAGGAGCTGGCCCAACGCCATCGTATTGGTGATACCGAAACAATGTATTATATCTGATGAGGCAGGAAATGACTGGAGAGACAGACTATGCCTCTCTCTCCTCTTTCGCAAGAGGAGTCGCTAGAGAATCAGCGGGGGTAGTTACCCGTGGTTGTTAATAGGCAGAAGCAGGTTGAGCAGAGCAAGTTGATAGCCGTCGTCGAAGATGATGGACAACTCATCAGCCTGTTTCGAGATGTATTGGAGCGCGATGGGCGCTGGCGTCTGCACTTTTTTTACGATGGCCAGGATGCCGGGGTGCGTTTGCCCGAACTGGGCGCGCACCTGATTCTGTTGGATGTGGGTTTGCCCAATCTCGATGGCGTCTCGCTTTACAAGATTTTGCGCGGCCATAGCAAGACCAGAGACACGCCCATTGTCATTATTACGGGCAGCCATGAATGGGAATTGCAGCGCATGGGCCTGCAAACTGGTCTGCTCTTGCGCAAGCCCTTTCATGTGCGTGACCTGCTCTTTCTGATCGAGGCGGTGCTGGGCAGTCAGGAACCCCAGAGCTGAAGCAGGAGATGATATGGGCCATTGGGCGAAGGATGTGACCAGCTTGATAGGGCAAACCCCGCTGGTCGAGTTGACGCATGTGGGGGAGGACCTGCCCGCGACGGTGCTGGCCAAGCTGGAGATGTTCAGTCCCGGTGGGAGTAGCAAAGACCGCGCCGCGTACCAGATGGTTTGCGAAGCCGAAGTGCAGGGCCTATTGCGTCCTGGCGGCACGATTACCGAGCCAACCAGCGGCAATATGGGCATCTCGCTGGCCTGGATCGCTGCCGCCCGTGGGTATACGTGTATTCTCACCATGCCCGATACCATCAATCTGGAGCGCCGTCTGTTGTTGCGCCGTTTTGGTGCGCAGGTATTGCTCACGCCTGGCAGTCAGGGCATGCGCGGGGCGATCAATAAGGTCATCGAACTGCGCACCACGCTGCCCAACACCTGGTATCCCCAGCAATTTTATAACCAGGCCAGCCCACGCGCTCATCGCGAGAGTACAGCCTTTGAGATCTGGGAGGAGACGCAGGGCCTCGTCGATATAGTAGTGATTGGCGTCGGTACCGGTAGCACGCTGACCGGGGTGGCTGAGGGGCTGCGCCGACGCAAACCGTCCGTCGAAGTTGTCGCCGTCGAGCCAGCCGCGTGTGCAGTGCTTTCGGGAGGCCGTCCCGGTCCGCATCGCATCGAGGGACTGGGGGCAGGTTTTCAGCCGGATACCCTGCGCGTTGATCTCATTGATCGCGTCATCGCCGTGAGCGACCAGGATGCTGTCTCCACCGCCATCGATATTTTGAAGCACGAAGGGTTATCCGTGGGTATCAGTAGCGGAGCCGCCGCCTGGGCAGCCTTGCAGGAGGCGCGTCGGGAGCAGAATCGTGGTAAAGTCATTGTTACCATTTTTCCCAGCGCCGCCGAACGCTACCTGCAATCGATCCTGTTTGAAGATCTGCGACATGAATAAGTCATGGGTGGTGCAACTCTTGCCCCGACCCATTCGTTTTATTTATGAAGAGTCATAGCAAAGGCCACACCATCGATGGGTAGTACGAATCAGTATCAATTTAAGCTGGCACAGCAGCCATATCGACGCACCAGGCTTCTGGCGTGGTTGCTCTTTGGCGCTTTTTTGCTCTGCGCGCTGCTGGGTGCAGTTGCTGCTGGCTTACTCTGGCCCACATATACCCACGGGTTCACGTTCTACTTAAAGTGGCAGGACGCTCTGGTCGCTTCGTGCTGCTGCGTCACGCTGGTCTCAGTGGGCGGCTGTATCATCGTCCAGCGCTTTCTATACGCGCTGCGCCAGGGATATCGCGCGAGCATGCTGACGCTGGAGGATGGCAACAGGCTGAGTGGACGCGATCTTTCTCCGAAAAACCTGGTGAGCATCTTCTGGGCCGTGGCTACCACCTTCGCCTGCTTCGTCGTGATGCTCGTCGGGCTGGCCCCTGCCGTCCTGATCGGTTGGACGCTACATCTGCCCAACCTCGTGTTGCTGGTCTTCGCCACCGTCGCGGCTTTTCTGCTGAGCGTGGCGGGCCTGGCGCTCTCCCTGCCCTTTGGCGCGTTTTTTGTGATTGGCCTCGTCGGAGGCATCTCTTTCTGCCGCAAAATGGGGGCATGGCAGACCTATATCCTGAACAGCCATACCAATCTGCGTCTTGATGGCTCGGTCCTGGTGATTATCCATCCAGAGCGGCCCGAATCGCTATTTGACCTTCAACTGCTAACTCCTGGACAGCAATGCCAGCTCCTGACCCTGCTGCGTGAACGCTGGATGGAGGCTGAACGTACCTGGAATCCCTTGCTGGGTGACGAAATCGAAGCAGCCCTGCGCCAGGCCGAACACCCGCCTGTCTCCGCCTGATCTTGCCCATCTCATACCTCGTACATGAGGTGTGCTCAAAAAAATGTTTGCTGTCTGGCAAACTTCATATGAGCAGAAGACTCCATTACCCAACATACTGTGCAGCAGCTATTTCCGCCTGAGCGTGCTCATCTCATGCCTTGTACATGCGCTGTCCACAAAAAAATGTTTGCTCTCTGGCAAACTTTTTATCGAGTAGAAGGCTCCATTACCCAAAATGTATACGTGACTTGACAGCATGTCATTTTTGTTTTATCATTGTTAATATATAAATGTTCCTGGGATGGAGCAATTGCTCTGAAATGAATGTGAGATGTCGTTTGCTGAGTTTAACTTGTGTTCAATGGCATTTCGCCCAGGTCAAAGCCGCTTGTATAACAAAACAAGCAGGCCAGAGTGACAGAATCTCTGCTGGATCGCCTGGCAAGTCATCCAGAAAAGAGCTGTCCTATCGCCCACAATACGCCCACACGTTTGGAGAACAAAGTCGCCATACTTTGTCGTAGTGGGCGATTTTTCTTAAGGCACCTGACGGTGGCCTGAGAAAAATCCCCCCTTTTTAGCATAATCAGGAGCGATTGCTTCTGGTTAGCTTTGCGTATCAATGACACTGCATTGAACGCAATCCTACTGTTCCTATGCTAGCCGTACTGGTATGGCTGTCCCGCAAGACAGTCCTGCTGGCGTTCTATGGTAAGCACGTAGAGCAGGTCAAAGAGACGACGAGCTGACCTCTCGTCTTGTTGACCCTGAGAGTTGTGTACCCAAAAACAGGCCAGGGAGACCGTCCCGACCGTGCCAGATGGCTAAGATTGACCCATGAATTGCAGAAAGGAATGCACACATGACTCAACAATCACCAGATTCGTCCCCTTTGCCAGAGGGAATGGATGAATCTCCGCTCCCAACAGCAGCGGATCAGACCTTGCCCGGTCCTGAAGCCGATGCCAGTGGTATTTCGCGCCGGGGTCTCCTGCGTGGAGCCGCTGTGGGTGCGGCCTCGCTGGGCGCCCTGGGCGGGTTGGTGCTCCCCTCTGGCGTCAAGGCTGGTGCAGCGCCTGTGACCCCCGTCCACACCGCCTCTTCTCTAGCCGTGCCCCAGCAGACTTTGAGCAGCAAGCCCGTCGTAGAGTTTCCACGAGGTGGGCAGTTGCGAGAATACTGGTTCCAGGTCGATGCGTTTTTCCACAATATCATCCCCAGTGGTATTGATGGAATGACGGGCAATACATTTATGGCAAGCCAGACGAGCTTCTGGGCGCTGGGTTATCGCGCGTATACCCCTGGTTGGGGTCAGCCGCTGCCGGGTAGTGACGATCTTGGCCCGAACACTGGTATCCCCGGCCCGATCATTCGCGCCGCGGTGGGCGACACCGTTCACGTGCATTTTCGCAACAACGACACGTACTACAAGAAGGCCCACACGATTGCTCCCCACGCGTTCAAGTATACACTGGCCCACGATGGAGGCTGGGCCTGGATGCTCAAGGACCGGCCTGGCACAAATATCGAATTAGGCCAGAACTATACTTATGAGTGGACAGCTATCCCCAGGTCAGTCGGTACGTGGCCCTATCACGACCACTCCAAACACTTTGATCCGGGTCGGGGAAGCGTCGTCATGGAGGCTGGGGCCGCATTGGGCCTGATTGGAATGATTGCCATCACCGACCAGAATACTCCCCCGGTGGATAAAGAGATTATGTCTGTCTGGCATAGCTTCTATGAGGGCGATATTCCAGGTCTGAGCCAGGATTTTCACTGCTTCAACGGCTACGCCTATCTTGGCAACACCCCGACTCCACGCACAAAAGTGGGGCAAAGTGTACGCTGGCGCGTGGTTTCGCTGAGTAACGATTTCCACACCTTCCATACACACGGGCACACCTTCCAGTATGGAGGGCAATTTACCGATAGCGTTGTGATTGGACCAGGAGTGGGGCACTCGTTTGAGTATGTCGAGGATGCCGATCCAGGCCTCTGGTATTATCACTGCCATGTGGCGACACATGTCATGGGACCAGGTATGGGCGGCATGATCGGGGTGATCCAGGTTGATGCGTAGAGTCGCGGCGGTTCGCTGCTTCGATGAACAGCGGGAGAGATGTGGCCCTCTCGCTGAGTTGTTTTGTTTGTATTTGTCTTGTACGAAAGGATTTTTCGGATGAAAAAGATCACATTCTTCACTGTGTTGCTGTTCGCGTTGACCTTTGTATTGCTGGCTGGTTGTGGAGACTCAGGTTCAGGCGGCTCAGGGTCAGGTAGCAATACGGTTACGATGAGTGGCGTGCAGTTTGATATGACCTCGATCACCATTAGCAAAGGCAGCACCATCACCTTTAGCACTGCTAGCGGTGGGGCGGCACATAACCTGGTCGTTGGCATGAGCGGGCAGCCGGCTACTGAGCAGGGCGCGCCGGACTTTGGTTCGGGCGGCATGACCGTGGCTCCCGGCAAGACGTGGACCACCCCCGCCTGGAATACAGCGGGCACCTTCCATGTCACTTGCACCTTCCATCCCACAACCATGACCATGACGGTGACCGTCCAGTGACCATGACGGGCTAACCTGGCACGCTCTCTCCTGAGCTGCGCCTGGGCGAACTTCTAAAGCGGAGTTCTGGCGGCCAGGCGCAGAGGAGTGTGCGGTGTCGGAAGTTCTGAGAAGCGAGGGGCGCGATGCGGGTCAAACCGATCCGCCCCATGAAAGGATCAGTCTATGCCTGAACAGAGAGGCAAACGTCTTCGTCGCGCGTTCATGCTCGTGTTCGCTGTGCTCAGTACCCTGCTGCTCATCGGATGCGATAGTGGTACATCTGCGGCGCCTGTGCGTCCAACAGCGTTAAGCCCGCTGATTCTGCCAACCATCGGTGCAGCTCCTGAGGGGATTGTAGCCGGGCCGGACGGCAATATCTGGTTTACGGAGAAAGGCGGCGATGCCATTGGGCGTGTCACAGCGCAGGGCAAGATCAGCGAATTTCG
>CAXUEY010000153.1:12815-14372 GCA_964250225.1 uncultured Ktedonobacteraceae bacterium
TGGTTGGACCCGATGGCAATCTCTGGTTTACCGAGGTTGCGGGTGGGATAGGCAGCATCACCCCGCAGGGCAAGGTCACTGAGTTTCCCCTGGACCCCAGCAGTTTTCCACACGCTATTACCAAAGGCCCGGACGGAAATCTCTGGTTTACGGAAAACAATGGTAATATTGGGCGTATCACCCCCCAGGGGCAGATCACGCAGTTTCCCCTTTTGAACCTGGTTGGCGCGGCGACTTCGATTACCGCCGGGCACGATGGTAATCTCTGGTTTACCGACGGCAGGACCGGCGAGATAGGCCGCATGACGCCAACAGGCGACGTCAAAGAGTTTGCTTTGCCAGACTCTACCCGTGAGCCTGGCGGTATTGTGGCCGCTTCTGATGGCAATCTCTGGTTTACCGAGACCGGGAGTAACTCCATCGGGCGCATCACCCCGCAGGGCAAGGTCAGCGAATTCACGCTGCCCACGGCCAAGAGTGGTGTGATGAACATCACCACTGGTCCGGGTAGCATGCTCTGGTTTACGGAGAATACCAGCAACCAGCTGGGGAGCATCACCATGCAGGGCAAGGTCAGCGAGTTCCCACTGGCCGCACCTAATACCGCTCCCGTGGGGATTGCCGCTGGATCAAGTGGGACCCTCTGGATTACCGAGAGCTCAACCAATCAGATAGGCCGTTTCACATCCGGCAAATAGGGCGCGAGTCGACCCAGAAAGGCACAACAATGAAACGTTTAAAAGGAATGAAACCCTGGCAAGTCTGGCATTACCTGATCCCTGGAGTAATCATCTTCTGGATCATCTTCGCCATCTTTATTGTTTCCAGTGGCATTTCCTTTTTAGTGTTCAGCGCGTTAACTGTTGTGGCAGTCTTCTCCCTTCTGATCGTGGCCCTGGCCTGGGCCTTTCAGAATAACATCTGACATCAGGGAAATCGCCCACCTGCCTGTCCGCCAGAGAGGTGCTCTGGCTCAATATTCAATAGAGCAGCTCTATACAACCTAATCAAGGTGTATGGAGTTGCTCTTTGTTTTTCCGTGTATCAAGCTGCTGCAGCCCCTTTCCGAATATCCAGGAATTTCTGGCACCCCCTACATTACCGACAGTCAGGGCCACGTGATCGATGACCGCTTTGACCCGCTCTATTGCAGCACGAACACCAACAATCCCGATCCCTCGAAGCGGTGTGGCTCCTTTGGAGATGAGGAGGATTTGAGTTGGGGTCTGCAGGTGGTGACGCAGATTGCGGCCCTGGGAACCGACAGCAGCGGCAACAAGACGGTAGCCACCACCAGCTATCATTACGCGTTAGCCGCCGTCCCCGCAGCCAACGATCCAGTCGGCTGTAATCCCATCACTGGCTCAGGCGTGCCAGGGCAGGAAGCCGCCTGCGTGATGGATAACTGGTCGCCCGGCTACAACGGCACCCCGACCCCCCAGCACGACGCGGACTGGACCGACTACTACCACAGCGAATTCCGCGGCTTCAACGTTGTCTACACCACCAGTTGGGCGGGCAATCTGACGGTAGACTCCTACTTCAGCACCGAGGGCT
>CAXUEY010000154.1:0-14317 GCA_964250225.1 uncultured Ktedonobacteraceae bacterium
TGGATCGAGCTCATGCAGACAATCCGCACCGGCGAGGTGGTGACGGATCTGAGCAAGCCCTGCGACTTCTTCCTCTACTGGTGTAGTCGCGAAGTGGGCCGCGCGGTCTACTATTTCTTTTTTCGCGGCCTGCCCACCTATCTGGCGGGGCTACTGCTCTTTGGCGTGGAGGCTGGCGCGGGCTGGAGCAGTTGGCCGGTTTTTCTAGGTTTCCTGATTCTGGGAGCGATCAGCGGAGTGGTTTTTCGCGTGCTGCTCAATCTGGTGGCCTTCTGGATACTGGAGGCGCGCGCGGTGATCGTGCTTGGTCTGACCATCGCGCAATTCGCGACTGGCGTGTATGTGCCCGTGGCCTTTTTTCCAGACTGGCTGCATACGCTGGTGGGCTGGCTACCTTTCAATGGCATGATGAATACGCCCGCTCAGGTGTTCCTGGGCAAACTTGCTGGCACGCCGCTGCTCTTCGCGCTGGTTCTACAAGTGGGCTGGCTGCTAATCCTGGTTATCGTTGTCCGTCGCCTCACCGCGCTCGCCACCCGGCGCGTCGTGTCCCAGGGCGGTTAGCTGACACAAGGAGGGTTCGCGATGTTTTCCACAATGTTGGTCGAAGCGCGTCTCTACATGCGCTTGATTACGATGCAATTGCGCGTGCAGATGCAATATAAAGTTGACCTGGTGCTCGATATCCTGACCTACTTTTTGACCACGACCCTGGATTTTTGCACGCTGCTGATCTACTTCGTGCCTTTCCCCACGCTGCTGGGCTGGCATATCGGTGAAGTGGCTCTGCTCGGTGCAGTAACGGCGATAGGCTTTGGTCTGGCCGAGCTTTTTGGCGGCGGCATCGATAACTTCGATACGATTATCCGCCAGGGCGACTTTGACCGCGTGCTGCTGCGACCAGTAACCGCGCTAATCCAGGTCAGTACCACGCAGTTTCGCCTGCGCCGTCTGGGTCGCATCACCCAGGGGATGTGTGCTTTCGCGCTCGCACTCTTCCTGCTGCGCGGGATGCACGTGATCTGGACGCCGCTCAAAATCCTGGCGCTGCTGTTCGGCACCTTGAGTAGTGGACTGATCTTTGTCGCAGTCCTGTTGATCGGGGCGACGATCTGTTTCTGGACTGTTGACGCTACTGAACTGACCAACATTCTCACCTATGGTGGTCGCGAACTGCTCAGTCATCCGCTGACCATCTATCATCAGGTTTTGCAGCGTTTATTTATTTTTATCGTCCCACTGGCTTTCGGCACCTATATCCCGGTCTGTTATGTGCTGGGGCGCGTCTTGCCCTTTGGTTTACCGAACTGGCTGGTCTTCACCTCACCGTTTGTCGCGCTGCTCTTCGCGCTGGTCGCGCTCGCCTTCTGGCGTTTCGGCGTCCATCGCTATCAGAGCACCGGCAGTTAACATGCTAGCGAGCTGGTGCAACCACACAGGCCAGGCTACCTGTTTCATGCCCCGAATGCGGCTGGCTGGCCCGCCAGAGGCAAGCTCTGGGGGACGTGAGGGCAAGCCCGCAGGGTGGATGTGACGAACAGGCCGCATGTGGGGCATGATGCAGGCGTTGGGCCGGATACTGAAGAGGTATATATTGTTGGAAAAAGGAGTATTGAATATGGCAATGATTGAGGCCACTGGTCTGAGTAAAACGTTTCGTGTCGCTAAACGTCGTCCCGGCCTCTTTGGGAGCTTACGCAGCATTGTCGACCCTGAAGTGCGCCAGGTGCGGGCCGTGCAAGATCTTGCGTTACGTGTGGAACCGGGCGAGATCATCGGGCTGGTCGGTCCCAACGGGGCGGGCAAAAGCACGACCATCAAGATGCTGACCGGTATTCTGATGCCCAGCGCTGGCCAGGTCCGTGTAGCTGGCTTCAATCCCCTACACCAACGCCGCGAGATGGCCGCGCATATCGGCGTGGTCTTTGGGCAACGCACACAGCTCTGGTGGGATCTGCCCTTGATCGATTCGCTGCGCCTGTTGCGCCACCTCTATCGCGTACCCGAAACTCGCCATAATGCGAACCTGACTCGTATGCGCGAACTGCTCGACCTCGACGAGTTTATCCACACCCCTGTGCGCCAGCTCTCTCTAGGGCAGCGCATGCGTGGCGACCTGGCCGCGGCCCTGCTCCACGATCCAAAGCTGCTCTACCTCGATGAACCCACGATTGGTCTGGATGTCGTGGCCAAAGCTCGCATCCGCGAATTTTTGTTGCGCGTGAACGCCGAGCAGGGCATGACCATCCTCATCACCACGCACGATATGGACGACGTGGAGATGCTCTGTCCGCGCCTGCTCATCGTCGATCACGGACGCAAGCTCTACGACGGCGGGTTAAGCGAGATCCGCGAACGTTTTGGTGGCGAACGCGCCCTGGTCGCCGTACTCGACCCTACGGAACTAGCCTCATTACCACACGATGACGCGGGCCAGTTGCATCTGCCTGAGCTACCAGAGGGTGTGCGCCAGGTCAGGACCGATGGGCCGCGCATCTGGCTCAGCTTTGGCAAAGAGACGCTGCCCGCCCACGAACTGGTGGCCTGGCTGGGCGCGCGCCATCGTTTAAAAGACGTGACCTTCCAGGAGCCTGAGATCGAGGATGTAATTCGGCGCATCTATGAGGGGAATCTGCTGCTGCCAGAGGTTGCGCTGAGCATGCCAGTTCAATAGAGAATAGTTCTCGGCTCGATCATCAGAAAGCGGGCGTTCTGGTGCTCTGTACCTCTTAGTATCGCCGCCGGATTGAACGATGCCTTCAAACCTCGACATGTATAATCGTGCTCTATTGTATCGCGAGGAAAAGAAATGGGCCTACCAGGCCGAAGCTTTACTTCAACGGTGTGCTCATTTCTTCGTATTTTGGGGTAAGAGGTGGTACGGTACCAGGGGGCATGGAAAGGGCAGCACAGTACATTAAACCAGAACTGCCGCCAGGTCTCCCATCAACTCCTGAATTTCGCGCAAGCGGCGTTCAGCCAGCTCAACGTTTTCCAGCGCCTGGGCCAGAATCCGTTCCTCCAGGGACGCGTATGACTCTTCGATTTCAGGATCGATTGAGCCAACTAACTCTAATGCACGATTGAGTTTTGTATCAGGTGTTGCAGATGCAGTTGCCATTGTCCTACCTCTTCAGTAAATTCCTAAAAACCGAAAGATGTTCTGTTCTGGTACGCCGACGCCTTCCTGGAACGATTTATCGTCTCTGCCTTCTACTACTGAATACGATATATTCCAGACTTTGGTTACAGCCGTGTAACCATCAATCCCAACCTCTGTATATCTACGTCCATAATACATGGGGAGGCGAAAAAAACCAAATATGGATGACCACTTTTCCTATATATCGGTGCTACCAGGTACTATGGGTCTTTCGCTCCAACTCCCCTCCACACTCAAACAGTGCAGAGGACGATAACTCCAGTCCCTTGCTCTCTCTATCAGAGTTATCGTCCGTTACTTGCTCATAGGGCTTGTGCTATTTCACAACTACCGTGAGGTTCATACCAGGATGAACAATACAATAGATGTGGAATGTGCCCGCTGTAGTAAATGGTCCAATGCTCGTGCTTGGCGTGCTTATCTTTAAATCCTTCATCGCGGGCGCACCGGCGGGTGCTGACGCGGGTTGCGCGCTTGAGCCGTTCCACTGACCGTAATCTAATTCATGAAAGGCAGAGCCTGCATCCTGAACGACTTTCAGTGTGCCACCCTTACTCAGAGTAATGCAGGTTTGCTCGAAATTACCGGCGCTTGTTTTCACCGTATCGCCGGCTGAGCAGGAAGGAGCTTTAGTCGCAGCAGGTGCACTGGAACCAGAACCGGAACCGCCCGTATTGGCCGTGCCTGTGCCTGGGCGCGCGCAGGCGACCAGTAAAATGCTGCCAAATGCTAACGCGGCCAGAAGCAGAGCCAGTGTCCGCAATTGTTTCTTCGCCATGATAATACAAAACCTCTCAAATGTTAAAATATGCCGTTTTCCCATCTCACAGGAAGCGGGCCAGGAAGCCCCGCACTTTCCAGGCTGGGGTTCATGACATCCTAGAGCACCTGCACGATCCGCGTATATGGTGCCTATACCTACCCGCATACTATAACATCTGGCACGGCTCGCGTATACGGTACCTACCCGATTTTCTCTCAGAAAGGTACCTGATTTTTTCTGCTCCTCCTACTCAACTACTCAGCCAGGCACGACGTTCACTGCAAGGGATAGAGGGAATTTTACAGTTCACCTTGACTCTCGCTGGCATAGCATGTTATACTTACAACGTCCCAAGAGGACTGATCCAGGGAGGTAAGGCACCCTGGCATCAACCAGGCGAGAGGCCTCGCATTGGGAATCCGAAAGGAGCTTTTATGAGACCAATGAAGAAACCGATACGCCTTTTAGGGGTTGTATTTCAAATTGACTAAGAGTGCCCGTAAAGACGGGCCCGACGAGCCTTCACACTTGCTAGCCAGTACCTGGCCAACCGAGGCTATCGACATTACATTTTGCATAGCCGGTTTTTAACGATAGACTGTATCGCAGGTTGGCGCAAGACATATGAAGGATACAACCAGGGGCATGGAATAGCAATGCCCCTCTTTTTCCTGACTGTAGATCTCGGTTGAACGTGACACGGGAGTTGTGCAGAAGAAAAAAAGACAATAAAGAAGACCCAGGCTCTAAACGCCTGGGTCTTCTTACGTCTTCCCCTCTAAGAAAGAAAATTTCACTCTCGCCTAACTCATCTCTCACTCAGTTCACGAGAGAAGCTATTCTTCACCCAATGAAAGGATCGCCATAAATGCCTCTTGTGGGATTTCTACACTTCCCACCATCTTCATACGCTTTTTGCCCTCTTTCTGCTTCTCTAGCAATTTGCGTTTACGCGAGACGTCACCGCCATAACACTTGGCCAGCACGTCTTTGCGCATGGCTTTGACGGTCTCGCGGGCGATGACGCGTGAGCCGATGGCGGCCTGGATGGGTACTTCAAAAAGCTGGCGCGGGATGAGTTTGCGCAGTTTCTCGGTCAGGTTGCGGCCCAGGTTGTAGGCTTTGTCGCGGTGCAGGATCAGCGAGAGCGCGTCAACGGGAACGGCATTCACGAGGATATCCAGCTTAACCAGATCGGCCTCCAGATAGCCACCATAGGAGTAGTCCAGCGAGGCGTAGCCCTGAGTGCGCGACTTGAGCTGGTCGTAGAAGTCGGTAATCAGCTCGGCCAGGGGAATTTTATAAGTCATGAGCACGCGTTCGGCTTCGATGTACTTCAGCTCTTTGTAGGTGCCGCGCCGCGTGGTGACGAGATCCATGATTGTGCCGATATAGCGCGAGGGTGTGAAGATGGAGATATCCATCACTGGCTCCTCGATCTTCTCAATCGAGCCGGGATCGGGCATTTCGGAGGGATTATCGATTTTCAGCAGCTCGCCGCTATCCCTGGTGACGTAATATTCGACGCTCGGGGCCGTGGCCAGGATGTCCAGGTTATATTCGCGTTCGATGCGTTCCTGAATGATCTCCATGTGCAACAGACCCAGGAAACCGCAGCGAAAGCCAAAGCCCAGCGCGTTCGAGGTCTCCGGCTCGTAGAAAAGAGCGGCATCGTTGAGTTTCAGGCGGTCCAGTGCGTCACGCAACAGTGGATAATCGTTGCCCTCAACCGGGTAGATGCCCGCGAAGACCATCGGTTTGGCTGGCTTATACCCCGGCAGCGCCTCAACGGTGGACAGCGCGGAGGGAATGGTAATGGTATCGCCCACCCGACAATCTTTGACGTTTTTAAAGCCGGTGGCAATATAGCCCACCTCGCCCGTGGTCAGCGTTTTCGAGGAGATCAGACGGGGATGAAAGAAACCCGCCTCCAGAATCTCCGTGGTGCTGCCAGTGGCCATCATCACGACTTTTTCGTTCTCGCGCAATTCGCCGTCGATCATGCGCACATAGGCGATCACCCCTTTATAGGAGTCGTAGTGCGAGTCAAAGACCAGCGCGCGCGGAGGTCGTTGCGCCTCACCAGCGGGCGCGGGAATATGTTTGATGATGGCCTCCAGAATCTCCCGCGTGCCCGTGCCCTCTTTGGCCGAAGCCAGGATGCACTCCTCCTGGGGCAGGCCAACGATATCCTCGACCTCCTGTTTCACGCGTTCGGGTTCGGCGCTGGGCAGGTCGATTTTGTTAATCACCGGGATGATGGTCAGGTCGGCCTCAACCGCCAGATAGAGGTTTGCCAGCGTCTGGGCCTCGACTCCTTGCGTGGCGTCGATGACCAGCAGCGCGCCCTCGCAGGCGGCCAGGCTGCGCGAGACCTCGTAGGTAAAGTCAACATGCCCGGGCGTGTCGATCAGGTTGAGTTCGTACTGTTCACCATTCAGGGCGGTGTAGAGCATGCGCACGGCCTGGGCCTTAATTGTAATGCCCTTCTCACGCTCCAGATCCATCTGGTCAAGCGTCTGCTCCATCAGTTCGCGTTTGGTGACCGTGCCGGTAAATTCCAGCAAGCGATCAGCCAGCGTGGACTTGCCGTGATCAATATGCGCGATAATACAAAAATTGCGAATATGGGCTTGATCGGTCATGCTATGATGCCTCCACACAGTACCTCATCATTGTTCTCACCGCCGTAAAAGACGGCTGCCTGGCCCGGCGTGATCGAGCGCTGTGGGCAGGCAAATGTCACCTGCACCGATGCGGCGTCCAGAGGCGTGACAAGCGCGTCCTGTTCGGGTGCCTTGTAACGGATACGCACACGCGCGTTGAACGGTTCGCTGGGCACGTCGCCGCTCAGATAGTGCATTTTCTGTACTATACACGTGGCGCGTAAGAGCTGCTCGGCGGGACCAACGACCAGGGCATTGCGTTCGGCATCGATCTGCAAGACGTGCAGCGGCTCCGGTGAGGTCAGGCCCAGACCCTTGCGCTGCCCGATAGTATAATAGGCCAGCCCGCGATGACGGCCCAGCGCCTGACCTGCCAGGTCGTAGATGGGGCCGGGTCGTGGAATCTGGATCATGCCATTGCTGCCAGCGGGAACGGGAGCGCGCTCCTCGCCCAGGGTTGCGGCATAGCGGTCGATAAAGCCGCGATAATCGTTCTGGGCCACAAAACAGATCTCCTGGCTCTCCGGCTTGCTGGCCACGCTCATACCGCGCTCGGCGGCCAGGGCGCGCACCTGTGGCTTAGTATATTCGCCCAGCGGGAAGCAGGCGTGCGCGAGCTGCTCCTGATTGAGCACGTGCAGCACATAGGACTGATCCTTGCCGGGGTCGAGACCGCGCCGCAAACGCCGCCTGCCCGTCAGTGGATGGTCATCCACGCGCACATAATGGCCGGTGGCCAGATAATCGGCGTCCAGAGCCAGCGCGCGCTTGAGCAAGAGCGTAAAGCGAATATGACGATTGCAGGTCAGGCAGGGATTGGGGGTACGGCCCGCGACGTATTCCTGGTAAAACAGGTCAACCACATGCTCTTTAAATTCCTGCTCCACATTCACCAGGTAAAAGGGAATCGCCAGCTTGCGGGCCACGCGTCGCGCGTCGTCCACGGCCTCCAGGGAACAGCACTTATTCTGGACAACCTTCTCCAGGCCGTCATCCTCGATCATGCCGGGTTCGGACCACAGGCGTAGCATCATGCCAATCACCTCGTGCCCCTGCTCTTTCAGGAGCGCGGCGGCCACCGAACTATCCACGCCGCCGCTCATCGCGACGACAATTCTCGCCATAGCTTGCCTCTTCTTGTTTTGCGTTACGTGCATGAGCACACTTTTCATAGAAAAAAGGGCCAGCCCCCGCAGGCTAGCCTTTGGAAAAATAGCGCTCGTGTTCTTTAGTGTGATCCCTGTATCGTGCAAGCCAACGATAGCATAGTCCCCCTTATATTGTCAAATTTTAAGGCACGATCAAAGAAGCACCATGCCCTTTCTACCGGTTTCTTTCCCATACGACACACATAAGCAGGATATACATTTCGTTCACTGGCGAAATGTATAGGATAATTTACTTACTTATTGTAATTTGATATCTCTTGCATTAGAATAAGCATAGCCAGTATGATGCTCTCAGATACCCACTGACAGGGGGAGAAAAATTATGGATGCACATATTATCGTCATTGAGGATGACCTTGCCCTGCAAGACCTCTACCGTTTTTTACTCGAAGCGGAAGGATACACTGTGACAATTTCTGCCGCGGGTTATCAGGATATTTCGACGCTGGTAGAGTTACATCCCGATCTGATTATTATTGATCTGTTGATTGGCAACCGACAACAGGGGTGGAATATGCTCCATCTCTTAAAAAGTTCGCCGGTCACAGCGCAGATCCCTGTGCTGATCTCAACCGCATCGCCCGCCTTTATGCACGATCAGGAAAAGTTGGCCCAATTTAAGGAGATCCCCATCGTGTTTAAACCGTTCAATATCGACGCGCTACTCGCGCTGATCCGGCAACTTCTGCCTGACACATCCGCCGCCCTATAATATAGATACTGATGCATTAAAAAAAGAAAGGGGTCCCTTTATATGGATAGACACGAAGCAGATATGCCGGCACGTTCCGATGCCTTCGAGCGCTTTATCGATCAGTTTTTGAACGCTGTCTGCGATAGCAGTCGGCGCCGTATTCTTAAATATCTGAACCGCGCAAGCGAGCAGGTGACTGAGCAGCCAGAACGTTCGGTGGGAGAAATAGCCGAGCATATGGGACTGGCCATCTCAACGACTTCTGAGCACCTCAAACAATTGCAGCGCATGCATTTAGTGAGCGCGCGCAAAGACGGCAAGAAAACCTATTATCAACTGGCCAATTATGAACTCATCGCAACCTTCCATAATTTGATTATCTCTCTAGAGGGACACTACCATAATAATGTTATGCCACCGACAGGCGCGTAAACAGAGATGTAGAGCGCCTTCAACCTGCCAGAGAAAGAGGCATGGTCAAATCTCCCAGTGACTCGACTGCGCATATGTGTTGGTGTATAATAACGCAGTGCTCTGGTGATTGCGGTACCTTCAGCGGGTCGAAGAAAACCCTTGACTGGAGCCGCTCGCCACAGGAGGAAGTATACTTCTGACTTCCGCAAAGATCAAGTGGATATACCATAAGAGATAACGATCAAGGAAGATGCTCACAGTTTTTGTGAGATGCAAGCGAGACAAACCAACGTCTGGGAGCGTTTGAACCTTAGAGGAATCGCCCCTATTTTGAACAGAACAGCCCGTCACAGTCAGCGCTCGCTGAGTGAGACCGCCGGGCAGGGAGTGTTGAAAGCATGCCAAAGAAAACCGCTCATGCGCGCAGTGGAGTGCAGCGCAGCAGACCAAAGCAGAAAAGTTTTGAGCTGGTGCGTCCAGACGCTGACAAAAAAGTGCTCGCACCAGTCGAGAGTGACGCAGAGGCAGAGGCTGTTGCCTCTGGCGTCGTAGATATGGAAGAGGTTGAGGAGGTTGAGGAGCAGAGTATACCAGAGAAGGTCACGGTGACGCCTATCTCCAGCGGCAAGCCTCCCAGAAATGCCGTCGCCCGTTCGTCGGCAGCGACTATCTCCACCGACAACGCCTCCAAAGGCGCCGCAACGCGTCCGGCGACAGACGTCTCCGCCGACAACACACCCAGAAGTGCGGCAGATCGTCTGGCGGCGCGTCGCCTGGCAGCACAGAAGGCTCAGCAACGCACGCCGGTCAGCCTGATCTCCGCGGAACATTATGGGTATGTGCGCAAAGATCTAGTCTTTATTCTCATCCTGGCCATTATTATGTTCTCAGCCATCATCATCATGCATTTTGTGCCCGCGATTGGCGGCTAAACGAGGATGTGAGCAGCAAAGAAGAGAAGCTCTTACCAGATAGGATACGAGAGCTTCTCTTCTTTATTCCCTCGCCATTTAATAGGGAAGGGAAGCGGTCTTAAAGCCAGGGGCAAAACCGTCTGGGAGTCCTGTTAGTGTACTAGCGGACCTGTACCCAGGCCTGCGGGTATACCGTGCCGATGAGCCGCGGGGATCGTGACCCCTAAGACGCGCTGCATGGCCATCGTATGGCTACAGTCACCCCAGTCATGGAAAAAACGACAGGTGCAGTTCCACTCACCATTAGTGTAATTGGTGGTGTGAACGTCATTCTCGCCCCGAAACGTCGCTTCAAAACGGGTAAATTGAATGCGTTCGGGTTCCTCTGCGTAACGTTTGGCTTTTGCGATCTTATTGATCATACTTGAATTCACTGTCGATGCTCTGCCTTTCCAGACGTAGTAGGACGACGCATAAAGTGCGGCAACAACGTCCGCATATGTATGCAGGCGCATACATTCGCCCACATTTGCTAACAGATGTGGCAACTGTTGTGCTGCTTTTCCCTCCAATCTCTCAAGATATCTCCCCTAGCAGGCATATGGCTCGAAACAGAAGACCAATCGATGAGCCCGGCTACGATGTGTGTAGCACGCTGAATAAAAAAAACACCAGAAGGCGCTATGCCCCCAGTGTTGTGCTTTATGTCGTTCCGCGCAACGCCGTCTTCACATGAAGTGACGCTGTACGTGCTGTGATGAAAACCAAATCCATTGTCACCTTCCCGCTATCATCTAAGAGTATGTCCGCCAGATACCGGTGATTGAATGACAACAGTATACCATATCCTTGCCAAAAAAGCTACTGTTGAAACGCATATCCATAGGTTTTCATATATTATGTAGCCTCATCCCAGGAGGAGAGGCGCTCGACCAGCAGGCGCGAGGCTTCGTGGTTGCCGACATATTCGGAAAGCTGTTCGTGGCACACGGTCAGGCGTTCCATGCGCGCGGTAATGAATTCGTGTTGCGCGGTACCGAGCGCCAACCCCACCAGCGCATTCCTGGCCGCACCATATTCCAGGTCAATTTGTTGGAGTAAGCGAGCAATCTCACTCTGTCCCATGAGTGTTTCCCCCTTTGCAGAAGAGCCACCCTGGTCCCTCAGGGCACTCAACGCCATATCCTTCTACCAAATACTCGCCAGATCTTTCCAGGTAGGGAAGCATGTGGCATGGATAGAAGCGTCCAGACTTCCTGGCCTGCATATAGTATGCGCAAGAATGCCAATGTGGTACAATAGCATATACATATCAACTAGACAGCAACCATGTAGCAAATGCGAGCTGGCCAGAGCGAATGCTACTTAATAGATTATGACTTCCTCCTGGAAGAGATTTGTTTTCATGTAGATAGCATAGGCAAGATGTTCTGCAAGAAGGGCGGCGCAGCGTGAAGCCAAAGACTCTTTTAAA
Source organism: uncultured Ktedonobacteraceae bacterium (assembly GCA_964250225.1). Classification (GTDB taxonomy): domain Bacteria; phylum Chloroflexota; class Ktedonobacteria; order Ktedonobacterales; family Ktedonobacteraceae; genus Paraktedonobacter. Next base: position 11,258 of record CAXUEY010000154.1, read on the forward strand.
ACGTGAACGCGAATTGCGCGGTTGGTCCCAGGCGCGTGTAGCGGAAGAGATTGGGACAACCGCGATGAATGTTGGGCGCTGGGAACGCGGCGCCTCGATGCCTTATCCCCATTTTCGAGAAAAGCTCTGCGTCCTGTTTGGCAAAGATGCGGCGGCATTGGGGTTATTAGAGGTCGATGGTGAGCCGACGGATGAGGCGTCATCCCCCACCGAGCGCGTAGCGAATGGAGCTGTACCGCTCTACGATTCCGCGATTCCTCTGCCACCGGCGGGCAACCTGCGCCTGGTGGGTCGTGATGCGTTGCTAACACGCCTGAAACGCTCACTCTGCTGCAAGACGCGGCCAGGGCTGGTGGCGCTCAACGGGCTGCCGGGAGTGGGCAAAACTGCGCTGGCCCTTGACCTGGCCTACGATCCTGAGGTGCGCGCCGCTTTTCCTGATGGACTGCTCTGGGCCGGGCTGGGTCCGCAGCCAGATGTGATGGAGCTGTTGGGCCGCTGGGGTGTGCTGCTGGGAATACGCGCCGCTGACGCAAGCAAACTGGGCACGAGCGAGGCGTGGGCGAAGGCGATCCGCTCAGCACTGGGACAGCGGGAAATGTTATTGGTTATCGACGATGCGTGGCAGATCGAAGAGGCGCTGGCCTTCCAGGTGGGGGGAGCACGTTGCACGTATCTGATGACCACGCGCTTTCCCCAGCTGGCCGTCCAATTCGCCGCGGATGGCGCCTTCACGGTTCCAGAGCTGACTGAGCAGGATGGAATAACACTACTCGCGCGTTATGCAAGTGAATTTGTGCAGCATACCCCTGAAACAGCACAGGTGCTGGTGCATTCGGTGGGTGCGCTCCCGCTCGCGCTGAAGCTGATCGGCAAATACTTGAGCATTCAACTCTATAGCGGTCAGCCACGCCGTTTACAGGCGGCGGTGGAGTATTTGCGTGATGCGCGGGCACGTCTGCAATTAAGCGAGACACACTCATTGACCGAGCGCCATCCCAGCATCATCAGTGGCACGACGTTCTCGTTGGAGGCGGTGATCGCGGTGAGCGAACAACTGCTGGATGAGCATGCTCGCACCACTCTGCGCGCGCTTTCCGTCTTCCCGGCCAAGCCCAATTGCTTCTCCGAGGAGGCCGCGCTGGAGGTCTGCCAGACGCCCGTAGAGACGCTGGATATCTTATGCGACGCGGGTTTGCTGGAGAGCAACGGTCCCAGCCGCTATATGCTGCACCAGACGATCTCCGACTACGCGCGGGCGGCTCTGACAGACCCGATGGTTTCCGAGCGCCTGATCGACTACTATGTGCGTTTTGCAGAGAAACATCAGGCCGATCACCATCTGCTTGATACTGAGAGCAGCAACATACTGACTGCACTGGACGCTGCCTATACGACCCATCACCGCGAAGAACTGATACGCGGGATCTGCGCGTTCTCCAACTTTCTGCTGGCTCGTGGCCTGTATAGCGTGGCAGAGAAGCAGCTCAAACGCGCCGATGAAGCCGCCAGAATCCTGGGCAATACGCACCACCTTGTGAGCACACTGCGCCATCTTGCCCCGATAGAACTGGCCTGGGGCAACGTTGCTCAGGCTGAAGCATATCTATTGGAAGGGCTGGAACTGGCTCGCCAGGCAGATAATAAGGGGCAAATCTGTAGTGTCTTGACCAATCTGGCCCACGTTGCGAGAGAAGGAGGTAACTTTCCGCAGGCCGAGACCTATTACCTCGAAGGATTGGCGCTTGCGCGCAAGCTTGGGGAACAGGAGCAAATGAGCTATTTGCTGACTGGTCTGGGAGTCTTAACTGGCAAACGCGGCGATCATGGGCAGGCCCGTTTCTATTTCCGCGAAGCTCTGGCGCTCGCTCGTCAAATGGGCAATCGCGAGCGGATCACGACGCTTACCCTTAATATTGGGCGAGCTGAGTATGAACGCGGCAACTATCGCCGCAGCGAGGTGCTCTATCAGGAAGCCTTAGGACTAACAGAGCGTTTCGGCTATCCAGTCATCCGGGGGGGTGCCCTGGTTTATCTGGGAATGCTCACGCAGCGCCAGGGACGTTTTACGCAAAGTCGGGGCTCCTTGCAGCCAGCGCTGGACCTGTTTCGTCGCGTGGGCAATCACCTCTGGGCTGGTCGGACTCTGTTTGTTTTTGGGATACTGGCCGCAACTGAGCACGATGATACCCAGGCTGAACGGTATTTCCAGGAGAGTTTAGAGATCGTGCGACATACAAGTGACCGCGAAACGCTGGGCGAACTGTTAAGCGAATTGGGGAAATTGGAGACCAGACGCGCCAACTACCAGCAGGCAGAAGACTATCTGCGCGATGCGCTCCAGATTGGACGCGAGTTGAAGTCAAACGAGGTGGTCTGCTCGGCGCTCTACGCCTGGGGGGAACTGCATCTCCAGCGCCAGCATCTCGATGAGGCCGCGTCCAGCTTGATGGAGATGCAGGCAGCGGTTCCCGCGGACCAGCGCGAACTGCGAGCGATGAATCTCTATGGTCTGGCACGCCTGGCAGCCGCACGCCACAATCTTCCAGAGGCCCACCAGTACGCTCAGGACAGCCTGGCTATCTTCTCAGCCATCGGCCACTACCTGGCCGCCGAGGTTGCACACTGGCTGGCGAACAGCACACAGTCAGGCTGATTTTCCCTGTGGGAGACGTTCCTGAGCGCAAGAGGAATCGTGTGCCCAATTTGGCGCTTGATCGGATCACGCGTGTTACATCAGATGGAGACGTTTTTAAGTACAAAAAACGTCCTTGCGCCAGGAACACTTTGAAAAGATGCTCCTGGCGCAAGAGTATGGTCACGCGTTGTCAGAGAAGCTTGCGCGCGTTTTACCAGCCACCACCGCCGCCAACCCAACCGCCACCGCCCCAACCGCACGAGCTACAGCCATTGCTGCGATGGAAGCGCTCGTAGCGGATAAACTTGGTAATGCGCACAATACGAACGACGCGTGTAAAACGCTCAAATCTTCGACTGCTAAAGCCATTGTCACATTGGAAACACCCATTGCCCCAGCCATTCCCACACCCATTCCCACAC
>CAXUEY010000155.1:0-14255 GCA_964250225.1 uncultured Ktedonobacteraceae bacterium
GTACCCGACCCCTTCTTCGGTGAAGAACTGCTGGCCGTGATTATTCCCCAGGCCGGCGAGGAGTTGAGCGAAGAGGCGGTGCGCACCTATTGCAAGGGTCAGATCAGTCATCAGAAAATCCCGCGCTACATCCAGTTCACGCAGAGTTTCCCGCTGACCGCCAGTGGTAAAGTGCAGAAGTTTGTTTTGCGTGAGAACGCGGTGAAGGCACTGGGCTTGTAATGAATGCAGAGCAGCATTACAAGCTATGTGATGCCGCTCCGCACTGCTTCGGGATTTTCTCACGCAGAGGGAAGCTGCGCGTTAACTTTCATCGCTGCCTCTCGTTATACATGATGATACTTTGACGCTTGCAAAGACGAGAGAAGATGTAGATAACGAGAAAAAGAGGGATCTGCTATGGGGAACATTCAGTGGCGCATACAGCGAAAACGGCGGCTGGTCTTGTTGAAACGCGCGCCATCCAGGTTTGCAGGCACAGGGCTGCTCTATTGCTGCCTGCTCGCGCTACTCAGCGGTTGCGTCTCATTATGGACCGGCGTCGATGGAACGGCGACGCGCATCACCCCTACTGCTACCTTCCATCCCATTGTTACAGCCACGGCCACACCACTGCCTTTGAACAGCGATAGCGAGATTGCCTTTGCTCTGCTACAAAAGATGAGCCTTGATCAAAAGCTGGGGCAGATGGTCATCTCCGAGTTTTACGGTCCCACTCTGAATGGCGACCTCACGAGTATGGTGAAGACCAGCCAGATCAGCGGTGTGCTCATCGAGAACAAAAATGGCAACGCGCAAACGCGTGCTCAGCTTGTCAGTCTGAACCAGGCCATGCAGAGCCAGGCCACCATCCCGCTTTTTATCTCCACCGATTTCGAGGGCGGCTTCATCAACGAACTGCGCCAGATTACTGGTGAGCGTACATCAGAAGCTGCGATGGGGCGCACCAATAATCCAATGGTGGCCTATACTGCTGGCAATAGCGCCGCCAAAGACCTGACCGCGCTCGGCTTGAACATCAACTTCATGCCCATCGTCGATGTCCTGACCAACCCCAACAATCCCGGCCTGATAGATCGGACCTTCGGCAATAACCCCACCCTTGTCACCAACATGGGCCGCGCCTATTTGAAAGGTCTGACCGATGGCGGCGTAATCGGCTGCCTCAAACACTTCCCTGGCCTCGGCAGCGCCAATGTCGATCCGCATCTCTCATTGCCCACGGTGAACCGCAGCCTGGATATGTTGAACAACGTGGATCTTGTACCCTATCGCACGTTGATTAACGAGGGCGTTGTGCCGATGGTCATGGTCACGCACATTCTCAACCCTCAACTCGATCCCAAACTGCCCACCTCGCTTTCGCCCAACGTCGTCACCAATCTCCTGCGCAACCAGCTCAACTTCAAGGGCGTGATTATCAGCGACACCCTCTGGATGGGCGGGATCAGCAACACCTACAATCTATCCCAGGCCGCCATCCTCGCTATCAATGCCGGTACCAACCTCATTCTCGGTCCACGTGGCCTGCAGGAGACGCAGAGCATGCTCTCCGGCATCAAACAGGCAGCTAGCAGCGGGGCCATCTCAATGGACAAAATCAACGCCTCTGTGCAACTGATCCTGCAACTCAAGCTGCAATACAAGGTGATGAGCCACACGCTGGCCTTACAGTTGATTCAGAATGGAAATGGGACGGGGACGGCACAGAGTGGAGTAGTGCAAAATCCAGATGTAGCTTTTACTGCTGACGTCAGAAAAAGTTTGTAAAGGTTGAATGTACTTATTCGTAGATGTGACTGTCAGATTCTTTGCACACGTTGGAAAATTCGATGCTTTCGCCAGTGGGACCGCTGATGTGCCAATAGTGTAGGCGCCAACCTGCGCCATGTTTCGTAATATCCAGGCGCCACGCTCTGGCCTGGTCTGTATCTCGGACACGCTGAGGGCTGTCGGCGGCAAGCGTTTTGCGGAGTGGATGAAGTTTCGCTCCTTCAATCTGCCTCGCCTGGTTCGCGATCACTGCTGCCGCCAGCCAGATGATCTTTCGGAGCACACTTTCATTTGTATCCAGGCCAACCTCTGCAATCGACTCGATAAAGTGAGGGCCGAGGCTAAATGTCAATGAGATATAATCTGCTTTTTGCCTGTCCTTTCTAAACTGTTGCTCTATGGCATAGATGACGCCACTTTCTCCCTCATACCAGAGTTCCAGTACATCGATTAACGGCAGGTTTTCGGGGGTGAAGAAGAGAGGAAAGGTCTGAGTGATGATCTCGCCTGCATTATTGGTCAGTTCAGGGATTGATTCTTTGATGATAGTAGAGATGTGCATTTCCTGGCTTGGATCGGTTAACTTCAACGTGGCCATATGCAGGTTACAGGCAAAAGGATGGTCCATATGTTTACAGGTGCAGCATGTCACCAGCAACGTATGCATGTACGGATGGATAAATACTGGCCAGCGCGTAGAGATTTGTGCGGGTTCAATGATGACAGGTTCGCCTGCTGCCATATAGCCCAACTCTGTGAGTTTACCTTCGAGGTCGTGCTCAGGATCGCGAAAAAAGGTATTGATATTGCGTGCCAGTAACCTGAGGTTGATATCTATGCGGTACCGGTTGACCCACGCCTTTACGATCTCAAAATTAGGGAGGCGCCCATGTGCTTCCAACTGTTCAGTAATAGTTGTCGCATGCAGCCATAAAAAATGAGCACTCAGCGCCTCTTTGAGCCATAATTCCAGGTTGTGTAACCACGCTACAATCCCATCCCTGCCAGTCTCGTCCGTCGGGGTTGCGACGATCACAGGGTCCACAAAAATATTAGCTGCCATGCTTTACTTTTTGCGCTCGCTTTCTCAAACTTGCCGCAGTAATGCGATCTTCCTGCAGCATCGTCTCGTCAAAGAAGCCATCCGGCCAATTTAAAATGTTCCCATTGGGAGAAATCTCGATCTTCTCAAACTTCGCCGCCCCACGCTCATCCTGCTCTACAAAATACACCACACAATCGCTCTGCTCCAATCCGCCCGCCTCGACAATATGCAGTCGCAACTGGCTCACCAGGTTCTCACTATGCGTTTCAATCAAACACTGCTTCTTGCATTTCGCCAGCCCCATAAAGAAGTCGCCCAGACGCGCCTGCACATAGGGATGGAGATGCAATTCGGGTTGCTCGATGATGAGCAGGCAATTGGCAGGGGAGAGCAGGCCCATGACGAGAATAGGCAGGATCTGGCTGATGCCTACGCCTACTTCGGGAAGCGAACGAGCTTTTCGCCCTTCTTTGGGTATGACTTTCCAGGCTACGCCACTAAGTCCTGCCATCTCTGCCTTTATCTGTTGGGCTACACCAAGATATTGTGCCCAACAATCTAGTGCTTCTTTTAATTGACCTTTCTCAACACACTTGCTTTGTGGATTATACCACTCTATACGAGCCACTTGATTGGCATCATAAACGACAGCGGCAAATTCCCCTTTTGATCCTACATCGTCTAACTCGCTACTAGGGCCAAATTTTTGAGATGCTTGAGGGTCGGCTCTCAGTGGACCTAAGTAGCGTATTTTGCTTGTGAAAAAAGAGGTAATTTGCTCTACAATTTGCTCTAAGTTTTCAAGATAGAGATTATTAGAAGTTGATTCCAGACCTTCCAATTTTGTTTGTTCGTCATCCTCATTATTCAATAATTCCTGTGTTACTGAAATTTGAATTTCTTCTCTTAATTCCTTATTTCTACTTTTATATCGCTTGGTCCCTATTATCCAATAAATCAAGTCTCTTAAGTTTTGGCCTGAAAATTCTTCTATAATGTTATATTTCTTACATAGAACGTCTAGGCTGTCTTTTAGATCTTGGGATATGAGGTTATCAGGATTTATAAGCCTTATTAAACGCTCAGAAAACATTGAGGAATGAGTATTGATATCAAAAACTCTTTGTACATAGGTTGTTATAATTTGTTTGCGTCTCTTGCCTATATTATATTTTGCAGTAAATTTGGTAGGAAGAAAATGTGACAAGGTTACTAGATATTGGTCTGCTACATTCTCTTGCAGTGTGTTTTCGTTAATCAATTCAAAATGTCCTAAATAATTGCTATTCTCACTGGTAGGAGACACCAAACGCCGTTGTTCTAGCGAAACATTTTCTAGGAAACGCTGAATGTCGTCATCGCCAGTCTTTTGAAGACTAAAAGAAATTGGAATTTTGTGACGTTCTTTCGATTCAGAAGGTATCCAGTCTGCTAACTCAGCATTTGCTTCTAGATGTACATGCTCAACAACAACTTTAGATGCCTCTATAGCAGAAGCGATTATACCATTAGTAATTGCGCTATTAAATTTAACAAAAAAATGAGCTGATTTAATGTCCCATCTACTGCTTCCTCGCAATTGAGAGGGCCCTTGTATCTTTTTATCTTCAATTACCAAACTAAATTCAAGCTCTAAAATACGATGATGAGCTATTTCACTCAATATATCCTCATATGTTCCCAATTGCACAAGCCGCTCATTTGGCAACAATGGCCGATCCAGCAAACGGCTCCCCAATGTTTGCGCGATCATCAAGATCGATTGCAATAAACTGCTCTTGCCCGAACTGTTGCGCCCGGCCAGGACGGTCACGGGGGCCAGTTGCAGTTCGCCGGAATCGACAATGGGCTTGAAGTTTTTGATCGACCAGCTTTTGAGCATTTCTTTATCCTTCGCCTGTTAATTCGCTCTCTATAAGACATTATACACGCCGAAACAATACGTATGCATACTATTATTGAGTAGTCTTCAGTTTCATTGACTGAAGACCAGTCTACTCAAGTTGATTAGCCTTTCATATACTGAATGAAACTATACGATACCATCAAAGACCCTCTCCCTGTGTCTATCTTCGGCTTCATTGGGAATCAGGTGGCCAGTTCCTATGGTTGATTTATTTTTTGCGAACGCTTACAATAAAGATAGATTAAACCGGGCAATCGGGACGGTTGCTCGCGGGTGGCTGTCCAGCCGCTGGCAGAAAAATTTCATGTACTCCTCGAAAGGAGCATTTTCTTATGAATAGTAATGCCTTGCGTAAGGTTCTGGGGGGAGTGGTCCTGACTGTGCTCTGGATCTTGTGCTTCCTCTTTATCAACCCATCCCTGGTGATTGACTTTGGTGGTGGGTTCACGCTCAATTTGCTGCTCGTATCCATCATTATCGGCCTGCTGATTATTTTCTTCTATCACCAGTTCTACCATTCCAGCGCGGAAGTGAATAAGCTCAGTTGGACGAGCGTGCTGACGATCTCCTGGCTTGCGCTGATTATCTTCTTCCCGTTCCGCACCAGTGACGCCGGAGGCGCTGTTGGTTTCTTCGCGCTGATCACCGGCCTGCTGGTCTGCGTGCTCTGGGTGCGCTTCTTCTCCGATGAGATTTCTCTGGAGGCATAGAGACAGCACCAGAAGATGTGCAGAAGAGATCATTTGGTATGATCGAATGGTCTCTTCTGCACATCTTCATCTCTCAACATCTAATGCCGGAAGTGGCGCTGACCGGTGAAGATCATGGCGATGGCGTAATGATTGGCCATGCGGATCGATTCTTCGTCGCGAATAGAGCCACCAGGCTGGATGAGCGCGGTCACACCCGCTTTGGCCGCGGCCTCCACGCCATCGCTAAATGGGAAGAAGGCGTCGGATGCGAGCACAGAGCCGCGCGCGCGATCCCCAGCTTTCTCGACGGCCAGTTGCACACTGGCGAGACGGTTCATCTGGCCCGCGCCTACGCCCAGGATGGTCAGTTTGCGCGCCAGGACGATGGCGTTGGATTTGACGTGGCGCACGACTTTCCAGGCAAACATGAGGTCAGTTACTTCGTCGAGGTTAGGTTCACGCTCCGTCACGACTTTATAGGCCATGTCCGGCTCACCGGAGAGGTCACTGGTCTGTAAAAGCAAGCCCCCGCTGACACTGCGCACATCGAGCGTGCTGGCCAGGGTCGCACTGGCGGACTCGCTGTCGGGCGTAACATGCGTGGCCAGGATGCGGATGTTTTTCTTACCACCCAGGATCTTCAGTGCTTCCGACGTGTAGTCTGGCGCAATGATGGCTTCGTAGAAGAGCTGATTGATCTCGCGAGCCGTCGCCTCGTCGATGGCGCGGTTGCAGCCGATGATCCCGCCAAAGGCCGAGATGGGGTCGCCCGCGTGGGCCTTCTTGTAGGCCTCGACCAGCGTGTCGTCACAGGCTACGCCGCAGGGGTTGGTGTGTTTGACGATCACGACGGTTGGCGCGGTGAAGCTATTGGCCGTGGCCAGCGCCGCGTCCAGGTCGAGCAGGTTATTAAACGACAAATCTTTGCCGTGCAGGATCTCCGCCCCGGCCACTGTCGAACTCGCGGCAGGCGAGACGCTATTTTTGACACGATAGAAAGCCGCGTGCTGGTGGGGATTCTCGCCATAACGCAGGCTTTGCACGCGTTCCAGCGAAACAGTCATCTCAGTGGGGAAACGTTCGGGCTGCTCAGCCTGGCGGCGCAGGTAGTCGGCAATCGCGCTATCGTAGCTGGCAATGTACTGGAAAGCGATGGTTGCCAACCACTGGCGCGTGGGCAGGCTGACCTCGCCCGTCTCGCGCCATTCCTGCATCACCGGTTCGTAGTCTTCCGGGCGCACCAGCACAATCACATCCTGAAAATTTTTGGCGGCGGCGCGAATGAGCGAGACGCCCCCAATATCGATCTGTTCAATCGCCTCGTTCAAGGTCGTCTCTGCTCTGGCCACGGTCTCGACGAAAGGGTACAGGTTATTGACCACGATATCGATAGGCTCCAGCCCGTGTTCTTTGAGCTGGTTGAGGTGTCCAGGGGTGTCCCGGCGGGCCAGAATACCCCCAAAGATAGCTGGGTGCAGAGTCTTGACCCGTCCATCCAGAATTTCTGGGAAACCGGTTAAACTGCTGACCGCCTCGGCCTCGATCCCCCCCTCTTGTAATGTTTTTCTCGTGCCTCCAGTGGCAAAAAGCTGGATGTGGTGGGTTTGTAATTCACGGGCCAGCTCGACAACTCCGGTGGAGTTGGCTGTGCTTAAAATTGCTCGCATCTTCGATCCTTTCGCTCGTGCTGTTCTGAAAAAGTCGCTTCCTCCTCTTTAGTATACCGCACGAAATGTCCTGCCCAATGGATTTTCGTCGGGCGAACGCCGAGATAAACGCATCAGTAATAAATGATCCAGGTAAAAAAATCTTAACCACTGTGTGGTACTTTCATGCTAAAAAATTGGCTCTGTATCCTCGTATGCATTTTTGCCAATGGTATTATCCAAAACAAGAGATCAATCTCAGGAGATTGTTAACCTGGATGTTCCCGCAGGTAAAAAAACCTTAACCGGAAACTGGTACTTTCCGGCTAAGATTGGCGATGTCTATATATTTCTATGGGTGAACAGGGTAATATCCGAAGCGAGAGATATCTCTCCAAAGAAGACCATAAAGGTTCAAGTTGGTTCATCGTATTCCTTGACGCGTGGCGACCTTCGCACGGTTGGCCGACGTCTTGACTACAAACCAACGCCAGATAAAACACTATTTGCTCGATAAGGCAATATGAAGGAGGATCGGCGTGTGTCTGGCCTCAAGTTCAAAATGAACATGTTGGTCAGCTATACCTTGCGATAAATACCCTCTTATTTCAGGTTTTTTGAAAAAGATCTGAGGGGAAGCTGCTTTTCATCATAACTTTCTGGCTGAAGCTCTCATAGGTATGAGAGTCGGGCATTCTGTTGTCCAGAAGAGATGCAGAGCGTTCCCAACAGAGTAGTACGCTGGAGGATTTTGTATGCGTAAACGACGAATGCTTATGACGGCGCCAGTGCGCCGCCGCCGTTTCTCCCTGCTCTCCCTGATCGGAGTGGCTGTCACGCTGGCAGTGGTGGTGGTGGGTGGAGTGATCTTTGTGCTGCCTCGCATCGGCACCCACGCAGCGGGGGTAGCGGCACAACCCAATGGTGATTGTACCCTGATTGTGCCGCCGGACCCGCTGACCGCGCAGGGGCTGGCTACTCCCTATCAACTGACAGCCACCGACGCGGCCAATGGACCCTGCAACGAGTCCAATGCCGCGCAGGCGGTCTTTGTGCAGGCCGCGGTGATCGATCCGGCTACCGGGCAGATCTCCATTTATAATCCGCTGGTCGTCGATAAGGGCACGCAGCCAGCCGCTGCTCCGGTCGTGCCGCAGTTGCCTGCCGGAGGCATCGTAGGGGTCTGGTTTGGTGGCAACGATAACAACACGACCTTGCAGGCCAGTCCTGATCCCAACGCGCAGACCGCTGCCGCTACCCCCGACGCGAATATCCGCGCGGGCCGCTGCGTCAATGGAGTGCGTGGCTCCATCTTTGGCCAGGTCGCCTTTTGCAACGCTGAGGCCTTCTTCGCAGCTGCCAATCAGGCCATCCAGGCGGGCAAGTTGAAGGTGCCAGCGCTGGGCACGGCCAAAGACGGCCAACCTTGCCCGACAGTGCGCGATTTCGGCGTGGTGGACCAGGATCAGAGCGACAACGTCACCACCGATTATCTGGTAACCGCCGATGGGCGTACCGCTCAGGCCACCGCCGCTAACAAAGCTGTCCTGCCCAACGCCACTAGCGCGGCCAATGGCAGTGATAATAAGTTGCTGGATGGATTTATCGACCCGGCTATTGGTTGTACCCCCTGGATGGCGCCCGACCTGGCTGATAAAGGCAACCTGGTTTCGGCTCAGCCACTCAACGAGTTGCAAGCAGCCGCGGATCAGGCTCAACCGGTCGCCCTGGTTCCCAGTAACGACCCGATGGTGCTGGTCAATGGCAAAACTGATCTGGCTAAGCTGAATGCGTATCGTCGCGGCGTGGATCAGCCCGTGGCGGCGAATCGAAACCAGGGCAGTACCGCAGCCTATTGCGCCAACCTGCTCGCCATTGGTCCTCAGCGGATGTTGCTGGACGCGCAATTCACTCTGCATGCTCCTTCGCTGGCCCCGACGGTAGGCAATACGCTCTTCACGTTCCTGGCCGCGCGTTTCACCGCTACCTATGGAGCTGCCGCCCCCGGCCTTAACTGCCAGGCCTTGATCCACCAGCCCGATCCGGTCGCGGTGAAGATGGATAAGAACGGCGTGGCGGTCAGCGCCACCATCGATGGGGTGAACCCCGCCGATTCGGGCAACGATTCGTCGGTGAGCTGCAATGTGAATGGGATGGTTCTCAAGAATTGCACCGGAACCACCACGATTAATGGAGCGAACTGCACCTTCCAGATGGATAAGAATACCCGGCAGGTGAAGATTACCTGCAAACCCCCGACAGGTGCTCAACCTCAGAACCAGAATCAGGGGTAACTAACAGTTGCCACGCTTGTCAAAGTGGCACTGTTATGGTCTGCATCAAGCGAGACGTGCCCGTCATTTTTCATGACGGACACGTCTCGCTTGACTTTAATATGTACGTTTCGTTTTATCAATTTATCTGTCCTTTATACATACGCTCTGTTTTGACGACTCGCCTGTGGCAGGCGTGCGCCACGCCTGCTGGATAGCCTGCCGAAGCGGCCCATAGTCAGTTGCCCTGGCATCCTCGTTTGCCCTGGCTGAGCCTGGCTGCGGCTCTGTTGCATTGCGCGCCGAATTTCCGCTTGTCTGTCCATAACCAGTTTGTGCATGAGGTAGGGATTAGATATCATGGTGTTTTGCTCCTTTTGCTATCCGTTCTTTTCTTCTATGTATTGAGTATAACCTGATAACAGGATATAATCGGTCCTGATAAGAGACCAATTTTAGGGAAAGGGAAAAATTGCTATGTATCATCCCACCACGCGTGTTCTGACCGTCCTTGAATTGTTGCAATCGCATCGACAGATGAGCGGGCCGAAACTGGCTGAGCGTTTGGAGGTAGATGTGCGCAGTGTGCGCCGCTATATCCTGATGCTGCAAGATCTCGGCATTCCCATCGAGACCGAACGCGGGCGCTACGGCAACTACCGGCTCATGCGCGGCTTCAAAATGCCTCCGTTGATGTTCACTGAAGAGGAGGCGCTGGCGCTGACGTTGGGACTCCTGGCGGCGCGGCGCCTGGGTCTGGCGATGGCAGCTCCCGCGGTAGAAGGGGCGCTGGCAAAGGTTGATCGTGTGCTGCCCGTAGTTCTGCGCGAACAGGTGCAGTCGCTGCAAGAGGCGCTTGTACTCAGTCCCACACCGTCTGAGCGCGCCAGGTCTGCTTCAGCGCCAGGTAGTTCAGTGGTCCTCACGTTTAGCGCGGCGGCGCAGCAGGCAAAACGCGTTTGGATGCGCTACCAGGCTGGTCAGGCAGAGCAGACCGAGCGCGCCATCGACCCCTATGGACTGATTTTCTACACCGGACTCTGGTATACAGTGGGCTACTGCCACCTGCGGCAAGGTCTGCGCGTTTTCCGCCTGGACCGCGTGTGTCAGGTGAAGCCGTTGGAAGAGAGTTTCACATGTCCGCCCGATTTCGACGTTCTGGAATATCTAAGAAGTTCTATTGCACGTATGCCCGGAACGTGGCAGGTAGAGGTACTGCTGGAGATGACATTAGAGGAGGCCAGACGCCAGGTTCCGCCAACGATTGCAGGTCTGGAAGAGGTTCCAGGTGGCGTCCTGCTGCGCTGCTACGCGCAAGATCTGGATTGGATCGCGCATTTCCTGGTTGAGCTGCATTGTCCCCTGGTGGTGCGCAAGCCATCCGAACTACGAGTGGAATTGCGTAGGTTCGCGGCAGAGATTGCGCAGATGGCTGAACGCACCGAGGGTGAGTAGGACGGCGCTATCCAGCAATATTCTGGAGGAAGCGGATTTTTGTAGGGGTAATACGCACAAGCAGTTCCCCTGGCATACCGTTGCGTTTGCCATAGGTCTCGGCGAGGGCTGCTCCCATATATCTGCCGCCAATGCGCGTGGCCCAATGCAGCAACTCGGCAGGCTCAGCGCTCATCTGTGCAATACCTTCAATTTGCACATACGCAAAGGGAGGCGTCTCATCATCGACGCACAGGCCGACACGCGCATCGCGGCGCATGTTCGCGGCTTTGACCGAGCTTTCTCCCGTGGTAAAAACAAGCGTATCGCCATCCAGCTCAAACCAGACAGGTATCACGTGTGGGCGTCCGTCGGTGCGTACGGTTGCCAGCTTGCCCGTTCTGGTTCCCTGCGCGAGAAACGCGCGACACTCAGCAGAGAACGTCTGCATAGAATCTTCTCTCTTTCAAAATAGCTCAAAAACACTTCTCATACCAGCATATCACATTGCCGTGAGAGAAAAGAAAAAGCACAACAAGCGTAATTTATGCTTATTGTGCTTTTTCGTCAAGAAAACGAGTTAGATACGCGCAATCCTGTTGGTGGTTTTCCCCAGGTTGCCAGGGATATCCTTATTCAGCCCGATGTGGTTAATCACCACGCGCGCGCCGGGGATGCCAGAAATTTCTCGCTCCAGCGCATACTTCATAGAAGTATTGGGGACTTTTCCGTAAAGGCTAACGATACCATTTTCCACCAGCACAGAGAGGTCGGTAGCGCCCTCCAGTTTTCCGGCGGACTTGAGGCTCTCGATAGAGGAGTTCACCGCGTTGAGCAGTTCGTCCTCGGCCACCAGGAAATTCATCACATCCAGCACGCCGGGAACCTGGCGCACATTGGACTCGATCTCCTTCTTCTGCGCCTCCAGCTCAACTTTGCCATACAGCGAGAGCACCACGCCTTCGCGCTCCACAAAGACCTTCACAGGGTGAGCGCTCCAGGCAGTGCTGGCAATGGTGACTGTTTGCTCCACCACACCCTCGGCCTGGTCCAGCACTTGAGTGGCGTAGGGCGTTGGTTTGCCCACCAGCGCCGCTTCAGCGAACGAGGTGGAGTAGGTGCCGCCTTTTGCGCGCCCTCCAGCAGCGGAGCCATGTGGATTTTCCAGCGCCCAGCCCATAATGCCAATAAGGACAAAGGGAAGTCCGATAAAAATAAGCCAGGGCGAGGCTGCGGCAGTGTTCTTGTCGCCATACATGAGAATGCCGATAAACACCAGGGTAATCGCGGCACCCAACAAAATGGGCCACAGACTTGGGCCTGGCAGGTGAATATGGGCTTCCTCTGCGGATTGTTCTTCTTCACTCGTAACCTGCTCGGAAGTGGCCAGTTCTTCCTCGGTCAGATTCGTGCTTTTTAGAGGAGTATTCATTGCGATCTCGCTTTCCTTCGAGAATAGGTTGATCTATTGGAACACTACTCCCGGAGCAGGTTCCTTATAGAATAAGCATACCAGGAAAAAATTTTTTTGACAAGCGTGCTTAACTCTCTTTAAGCAGAACATTGAGATCGTGAGTGAGCTGTGTTGAGGTAAAATCACTATCGAAAAAGATGCGTTCGTGCCCTTCATCGTCGATGACATAGAGCGCGGAGCCATGCTTTATTTTGCCGGACACGGGAATGGGCGGGGCGCTGTACGCATTCCAGATAGGGGCAAGCTCCTCGTGGGTGCCAAGCAGATAATGCCAGTTGTCGCTCAGCTTATGTTGTTGGGAGAAGCTGAGCGCCGTCGCCGGGGTATCACCTACGGGATCAATGCTCACGGCCAGCATCACGACCTTTGAGGCGTCGCCACCCAGTTGTATCTGGGTGCTGTGCAGTTTTTCTGCGGTCAGGGGGCAGGCGTCGGGACAATGGGTATAGAGAAAGGTCAGGACCACCACTTTGCCGCGAAACTGTGAGAGCGAGACGGGTTTGCCGTACTGATCGGTCAGGTGGAAATCGGGTGCAAGTTGCCCATCCAGATCGGTTCCCTGCAAGCCCGAAAGATTATTGGAAGTTGTAGAGGCGCCTCCGGTGCCTGCGCGCATTCCCCAGAACGCTACGATGATGACCACCAGCAGCGCCAGGGTAACGACGGAGAGGCGAGAAGCTAAACGCCAGCTCATTCTCATAATTGTACCTTTTACGTGTATGAATGACCATCTCCAGAGTGGTGACCGCGCGGGAGCAGACTCAGAAAGGAAAATGGATGACTCTATCCAGGACCATCACCGCGAAGATCAGGGCCAGATAGCAGTTAGAGTACCAGAAAATGGTGCGCGCCCACTTGCGCGTGGAGTCCAGCAGCAAACGGATCGACATATAGATCAGGATGCCACCCAGCAACGTCGCGCAGACCAGGTAGAAATAGCCCATCGTATGCATCGCGAACAGAATCAATGTCACGGCCAGCAGAATCAGCGAATAGAGCAAGATCTGCTTTTTCGTCTCGCGCTCGCCCATGACCACCGGCAACATTGGGATATTTGCCCTGGCATAATCTTTCTCGATCAGCAGAGACAGCGCCCAGAAGTGCGGCGGGGTCCAGTAGAAGACAATCGCGAACAGCCAGATCGCAGCCAGTCCAACCGAATTTGTGACGGCTGCCCAACCGATGAGCACCGGGACCGCTCCAGCTGCGCCACCGATCACAATATTTTGCGTAGACGAGCGTTTGAGCCAGAGCGTGTAAATAAAGACGTAGAACAGAATGGCCGCGAGCGCCAGCGCAGCGCTGAGCAGATTGACGAAGCTGCTAAAGACCACAAATGAGGCGGCGCCCAGGATCAGGCCAAAGATCAGAGCCTGCGTTGGCCGCACTTTACCAGAAGGGAGCGAGCGGCGCTGTGTGCGCGTCATTACCTGATCGATGTCGCGATCAATATAGCAGTTGATGCAGTTCGCGCTACCGGCGGCCATCGCGCCCCCCAGCAGCGTGGCCAGCACCAGCAGCAGATTCGGCAGGCCTCGTTGGGCAATCGCCATCGTCGCAACAGTGATGCCAAGTAGTAGCACCGTCACATGTGGCTTCATCAGATTGATATAGCTGGAGACAGTCTGCCGCCACGCCCCTGGCTCTTTCTCGCTCTGGAGCGTTTCCAATTCTGTATGGTTGACTATTTTCATAGAAGTGTGATTCCTTACGAACGACACGAACGACGCGAACAAGATAATCCGACGCCTACTATTGTCGGCGCGCCGCCTGTTACAAGCCTTGCAAGGTGGGGGGATGACCTTACAATTGCCTGAATGAACCACATTCACGCGCTATTTTTTTGCCACATCCATCAGCAGTTGGCGAGCACCTTCTATGTCTTGCGCGGTGAAGAGGCACACCAGCAACGCATTCAACGCGTTCACATCGGTCATCCGCGCAACGTGTTGCGAGGCCAGCGCCTCTAAGGTGGGAAAGTGCTGGGAGACATATTGCCGAATCGCTTCGCG
>CAXUEY010000156.1:0-14176 GCA_964250225.1 uncultured Ktedonobacteraceae bacterium
CCAGGCCCAGGCCGGGGAGGTCCGGGGTGATGACCGTATGGCCAGCAGCCAGCAGCGGTGGCGTGACCTTGCGCCAGCACCACGCGCCATGCCAGGCACCGTGAAGAAGGATATAAGTGACGTGTTTCAAGGCTTTTCCCTTCTCTCTTTCTGTTGGCCCACTTGCTAGATAAAGCGCAAGACAAGACCACATGATGAAACACAAAAGAAACGTGAGGCAGCTATTTCCTGCAAAAACTGCCGCCTTCACCCTCTCAGGCACTGGCAGGTCTCCTCTTTGCCAAACCGGAGATGAGAAAGGTCAGCAGGCGCGCGAGGTCTTCTGCCCGTACCAATGGAGGTATGACCACGCCTGGAGTGTACTCATCCCGATACCAGATGCTGTCATACACCAGTCCATAGGGGCGAAGACATGCCTCCAACACGTCTTCTTCTCGGCCCCAAAGCCTGGTAGCGAGCGACCAACGATCAATCCATGCCAGATGAATGCCAAAGGGGGCAAATGCATCTGCCAGGTCCTGGGTTAAGAGCAGGGTCGATTCCTCTATAACGTGGGCGTGTACTGCTGTAGAGAGGGAGCAGCTTGCCATGTCTGGCACCATATTGAGAATGATGCCACTTTGTTGTTTACGCATGAGCGGCCATACCTGCATAATAGTGTAGAGGTATCCAAAAAAGGCGACCTGAGAAAGGTCTTGCCATGCTGGCGTGGGCTGCTTCTGCTGCACAAGGAACGCTTCCTGCGGGATCATTGGACAGCCTCCAGTGTTGTTCACCAGCACATCAATATGACCACCAAATGGTTGGAGCGCTTCTGCGACACTGGCTGCAACGGAGGCGGGATTGGCGATATCGACCTGGGCTCTGCTGACCATCGCGCCTTCCTGTTCTATCGACTGGGCAAGTTCGCGCACGTGTAGACCAGAGCGGTCAAGAAGCGCCAGGCGCATACCAGCTCTCGCCAAAAGCCGCGCAGTGGCCGCGCTTACCTCGCTGGTCGCGCCAAGAATCAGAGCTACTTTCCCCTGCAATTGCAGTTCCATACCTTTTCTCACCTTTCCTTGTGCTTGTGAGGCAGCGTTTCTAAAAACAGCAGCGATTTGGGCGGAGCACGGTCAGGCACGCCATGAACAAAGGAACTTCTCTGCTCGCTTCATTCCTCCATCCGCAAGACATGCCACGAGGCACAAACAGGCGGTGATGACACCGACCATCGCGCTCAACCTGTCGCGTTTCCTCCAGCTTTTCAGGCTCCGTAGCGGTGCTGCTCCCTTTCGGAATGGTGAAGGCCACTTTCCCGCGCATTACGACCAGCACCTGGTCTTGCTCCGCTTCGATATAGGGATCGACATGACATCCTGGCGGGATCTCCACCAGCGAAAGCGTTCCCCACGGAGCGGCCAGGGCGTGGCGGAGATCGACTTGTGCCATACGCGGGCGGATACGCTGCGTCCCTTTGACCACTGGATGAAAATGATCCGACGCGTGCAGTTCCTGCACCAGATGACAAAACGAGGGAGGATAGCTCGGCGCACCCGTGGGGACCGCTACTTCGGCGAGAAACAGCACCAGCGCCTCAGAAGCAGAGGTATTCACCAGCGCCTGTGCGGTTCCTGCTGGTACACTCGCCATAACCCCCGCCTCTAGCGGGCAGGCATCGCCATCACTCACCAACCGTCCCCGTCCGGCAAGGGTGAAGAAGAGCGCATCCACTGTTGGCGCACAGGCTTTCCTGCCGTGGTAGCCCGGCGGAAACGACACGACTGAGGCACTCCGCCAGGGACCACCATGGGGCATACTGGCAGAGGTTGGGAAAGGACACAGATCAGGATCAGCTAGGCGGCTATGAAGCTGAAAGGGATCATGAGCCTTCGTGCTGGGAAGGCTGATTACGGGATAGTGCATAGAACCTCCTTTTTGTGTTGCAAAGAGCAAAAGCAGAATAGTCCAGACGCAGGATCATTTTCGGCACAGGAATACTTTCCACGATTGGATCAGGTTGGTGGCGGATGTTTCCTGACCAGGCGTTCGGTAAACACGGCGCAGCGATGCCCCTCCTGGGGAGCGGAGCACTGGCTTCCGCTGAGCACCGGGCGCCAGATGGGAGCAAGGATCCCCTCGCGGGCGAGCAGGCTTGCGGTCGTGGTATACATGAACGGCTCAGACCGGTTGACGAGTTTGGCCTGGGCCACGCGTGTCAACACCTGTTCCTGGGCAATATCAGGGGCGACGCACAGCAGCGCTGGGGAAATAGTCTCCCCGCGCGCCCATTCACGCGCCACCAGATACGCGCCATAGGTGACAAACTTCATCTGGAGATCCCGCTCATTCATTGTGCCGCGATCCCACTCCAACCAGAAGCGCCGGGTCTTGCTACCGATCTGATAGCTGGCAAGCGCATCCGGCTTCAAACTGTAGAGCCGCTCTTGAGAGGAAAAGCGTCGTTCACAGATCCAGCCGGTTTCCCACCACTGCAAGCCCGCGTCGGGCAACACGCGCAGTGCGCTGGCCAAGGTTGCAAAGAAGCCATACACCCCAGCCGTGTGCCGAATTTCGAGGAAGCGGCCTCGTACCCCACGCTGCTGAAGCGGAGCGCTAGGATCGTCAGGGAAGTATCCCAGGTGACGGACAGAGCAGTGCGCTGCCTGGGCGAGTAAGCGCAAGCCCGCTTCGCTCAGGTGCCAGCGCAGACCGACCACGCTCTCTTCTCCCACCAGGTAGCCTGCTTTCTGCGCCTCGGTCAAACGCTGGTGAATCGATACCGGCTCTAACCCCAACACCCCTGCCAGATCGTCCTGGCTCACCAGCGGATGGGCCTGACAGAGAGAGAGCAGTTCCCAGTGGCGCGGGGTCAACTGTACGCTTGCGAGACGAAAATCCGCTGGCTTCTGTTGCTTTGGTTTGGGCAGGCGTATATCTGTGCAGAAGGCGGCCAACCCATAGGAGTGGTTGAGGCGCCGACGGCGTCTCTCCGTGGGTGGCTCATGGACAGCGGACAGCGGGTCTTCCTGGGCGCGGGTTCGCTGTACAATGAGCGCCTGGATCGCGGATGAGGGTACCGGATGGAGCAGCTGCTGGATGGTGCAGGAGGAGTTGGTCCCCAGGGATCTCCAGGCCAGGTGCCAGGGCGACGCGCTGACGCGCTCCTCGCCGGTGGCAGGCCAACACGCGACGGCCCCACGCGGCAGATCTACACGGAAGCTCGCGGTTGCTTGTTCCGTCGCGCGTTGCCACCACGCGGCCTGCCGTAATGAGGTCGCGAGAATGAGCAACGGCGGCATCTGGCTATACACCGGCCAGCGCTCCGCTGACTCACGCCAGCGCAGCACACGCTCCAGGCGCTGGCGCATCAGGCGCACATCGTCGAGCAAGGGGCTATACAGGCAGAAAAAGGTGTGCCAGATCTCCTGGAACGGCCCGGCTGCTGTGGCCTCAAAGCGGACACACAGGGCGACCGCGCCATCCACGTACAAGCTGGTGGGTCGCTCGCGAGAGAAAAAGGCATGGGTGAAATCCCGCTCCCAGTCCCACCGCACCAGGTCAGCGCGCCGCCCGTTTTGCGTGAGCACGTCTGCTGCCCCCATTGCCAGCCCATTGACAAAATCCTGCAACGTCAGCAAAACAGGCAGACGGGGAAGCAAGCGCGTCAAGGTTTCTTTTTGGATCTGAAACGCCGATGGTCGTGTTGCTTCACGCATGCTCCCGTCGCGCTCATACCCCTGATGCCAGGCGTACCCGAGAGGACTCAAATGGTAGAGCTGCTTGCCCTGGAGCGCGGCAGGACGCAGGGTCTCCACCAAATGTACGTCCTCCAGGTACGCCAGGTAGCGGTAGACCGAGGTGCGTTTATGCCAGGGGTGAAGCGCGATCTCCAGGTCTTCTGCCCGCTGGAACGGATAGCGTGCCAGCCAGCGCAGAATGCGCACCGGCCCTGCACCCAACGCTTGCGGCGTCAAGAGCTGCGCCGCACCAGTTGTCGCACGTTTACCCATGCTGTGCTCCTTTCTGCTCCTCTGGCTCGTGAGATGTCTGCGCTGGCCCTGCTGGCTTGCCGTTCGCCGTTGGTGGCGATGGTGGTGTCCCAGGCGTTTTTGGACGAGCCTTGAGCGCATCAGCGTGATAGAGGTGATGAATCAGATTCTCTCCCGGCGCCCCGTGTTGACGTCCGCCTTTGCCCCGCTGACGGTGGCCGCGCGTCCTCCCCGTTTTGGAGGTGTCCCATGCGCCCTCCTCCAGCGGGTCTTCCGGGGGATTGTGTGGTTGCATGGTGTGTTGGCGCGCGCGGATGGAGAGGAGTTGCGCGTCGATATCCCCCACCACCCTGGCATAGCGGTTGCGGCAGCGATCTTGCATGCGCCTCCGTAGCGCCGCGTCCGATGCGGCGGGCGGATCAAGGTGCAACGAAAAGGTGGGCAGGCGGCGCCCACCGAGTCCAATGCGCGCGTAACATGCGTAGTCCGGCAGTCGCGTAATATCCTCCGGTTCGACCCCATCGAGGCGCAGTAAGCGCGCGTCATCGGGGGCCATCGCAAAAGCGAAAATGTGCTCAACATTGGCCTGGACACTGGCCCGCAAGGTGCGCTCAATAGTGTCCAGGTACGCGAGCGATTGCGTCGCCAGCGCGAAGCTGCCCCCATATTTGCGCAACTCCGCCAGCATCGTTTGATAGTTGACGCCGGCCAGCGCCTGGAATTCATCAATCAGCATGAGAAAGCGCCGACGTTTGTCGGGATCAAGACGTGCCTGCTCCGCCAGCGCGACCTGAAACAATCCAACAATCACCGACCCCACCAGGGCCGCCAGATCCCCCCCGATTTCGCCGCTGGCGCAATTGACGAGCAGAATCTTTTCGTCGCGGATGACCGCGCTCAAGTCAACCGTCGAACGCGGTTGGCCGAGCATGCGCCGACTGGTGCGAGTGCTAGCGAACTTGGACAGTTTGGTCAACACCGATGAGGTGTATTCGTTTTGCTGGCGCGCATCCAGCGGCTCGTAATAGTGTTTCCACCAATCGACGAGCACCTGGTCCTCGACCAGTTCAAAGATGGCATGGCGGAAGCTCTGGCGGCGGAGCAGGGGCAGCACATCCAGCAAGGTAAACTGCTCGTCGGCCCCCTGGGAGGGGTCGCGCTTTACCAGGGTGATATTCGCCTCGGCCAGGGTCTTACAGGCGTACTCCAGGATGTTTTCGGTGCGCGGGCCGTAACTCGTGCGCCACAGGGCCTCGACGATCTGAATCAGGTTGTCGATGACTTTATCGCGGTCTTGCCCACGCGACATGTCCAGGGGATTGAGTCCGACGAAGCCCAGCAGATCAGCCAGGTCAATCAGCACGACCTCATCCTCCAGCGCTGGTGGGACACAGCCGAGCACCTGTTCCGTCAGGTCGCCGTGCGGGTCGATGAGGACCATCCCCCCGATGCCCTCCACAGCGGCTCCTGTGAGTTTAGCCAGACGAGCGGTGAAAAACGCGCGCGCCAGGTGGAAAAACAGGCTGCTTTTCCCTTTCCCGGTACTTGCCACCACCAGCATATTCTGGCGCAAGCACGAGAACGGCAGGAGTACCGGGATGGTCTGACCCGCGTGCGTAGAAGTCCCCACGCGATACCCGCCCGTGGTGGTCAGCACCGCCGGGGCCAGGATCGTCCGCGCTCCTTCCTGTTCCACATAATTTACATCAGCCAGATCCTGCGCCTGGGGCAAGTGCCACAGGGCCGCGACATCGGCGATACTTAAAAAATGGGGTGAGCGCGGCAGACCCACTGGCCATCCGGACCGCCAGAAACGCAGCAGGGGCCAGCCCCGCACTGGTGCCAGTAACACGCAGACCTGCCGGGCAGCAAGGCGGCGAGGCTGAAAGTAGCCGCCAGCCGCCAGGTGATATTGGCGGTAGGCTGCCGAGAGCATGCGCAGGAGATCCTGCCGCTGCCGCCCGCGTTCACGCGAAGCGCGACGCTGAGCTGTGCGCGCTTCCTTCTGGACGCGTCGCTGCTGCCTGTCCAGAGGCGCGCGCGCGGGCGGCCCGACGGATAGGCGCGAGAAACGCTCGTGGAGTATCCACAACCGTTTGTGGAGCGGCAAGGGAGCTTGTACTTTGGCTTTCTCGCTTTGCAGAGCATCTGGCACCTCAGCACCACTATCAACAGCAGCAGTAGTATCAGCGCTCGATCCGCCGGGCAGCGCCGAGCCTGGAGCAATGATGTAGAGACGCAGACGAGCGCGGTACGCTGGCAGTGCTGTTTTTTCCCCGACGAGTCGCTGATCATAGATCGAGGGCTGCCCAAAACGACTTCCCCACATGGACAAGACAAGGACTGCGCCAAACCCAAGCAGCAAGAGGCCCAGGACTGCCCCGATCACGCTGAGGGTCTGCCCCGCAGTCAGATGTGGGGCATGCCCATGCACGAGCGAGGCTGCTGCCTGCAACGCCCAGGCAGGGAGCAGAATCGTGTGGAATCGCCAGAGCAGCGTGACGAGACCCACCAGCACACACAGCAGAAGCGCGCGCCCAATGCTTGGGGTCGCCTGCGCGCCCTGACGCTGTTGCGCGTGTTCTTTTTCCAAAGGGTGCTCGACCGCCCGGCGGCGCTGCGATGCGGACCAGGTGGGCGAGGCTGGCAGGAGCGCGAGTTGTGCCACCGCGCGCGTGCCTGGTGGGAGATCCCCGAAAGCCGCCAGCATGCCCAACAAGGGATCAGCCCCTTCTTCCAGCAACTCTCGTCTGTTCCATCCGCGTAGGGGAAGGTAGGAGGCAGCTCCAGGGCGTAATTCCACCACCGAGCACTCCTCATAGGGCGCCATTTCCAGCGGGTCGCTGAGCGCCGCACGCAGCACGGCCTGTGGATAGCGCGCCTGCATTTGCCCTCCCAGATGGCGCAAGGCAAGCGCATCCTGCGCGCGCAAGAGAAACTGGCGCGACGTGTTGGTCGCCGCCAATTCCAGGGCGACGGGCGAGCGCTCATCCAACGCCAGATTTTGCATCGCGCTTGCCAAGGCGGGAAGATCACGGGCGCGGTCAGCGCGTGACGGAAAAATCTGGAGGAGCTGCTGCATTGAACTCATTGAATCACCGTTCCTTCTGATGCAGGTGGGGGAAACAACGGGTATCCCTCCTCCTTTTCCCCCTGTGCGACACGTGTTGTGGCTGGCCCCGCCACCTGGGATGCAGAGAGCGGGGGAGCCTGCGCAGAGAGTGATTGATCAGCTTGATCGACTGCCCCTGCGTGGCTCGTTGGGAGAAGCGAGAGGGACTGAGCGTGCACTTCATCCGCTGACTGCGTTTCGCCATAGCTCTGCTCCTTGCTGGCGCTCGTCCGGCGCGCCAGTTCAACAGGGTTGGTGGTAATGAGCGCGTGTTCCTGCTCGCTGGCTCGGATGGTGAGCAGCACCTTGCGGTCTCCGGCTAAGAGCAGCGCTTCCTGGACGCCAAAGGCTAACAAGCGTTGTTCTTCCCCGCGTGTCAAGCCAAAGCGCTCCGCCACCGCTTTCACGCTCGTCCGGTCCTGGAGTTTGAGGATTTTGATGGCGGCATTGGAAGCCACCACGCTGCCCCACACGTCTGAGACAAAGCGCTCAGGACTCTGCGTCATGGTGACCAGGCGCAGATACCGTTTACGCGCGCGCCGCGACAGGTTGGCCAGGAAGCGCCCTCCTTCCGGGTGTTCGATCAGCGAGGCCGCCTCGTCGATAGACAGGCAGCGCCTGATTTGCTGATAGACCGCTTGCGTCCAGATGCAGTCAGCGATCAGCCAGATCCCGACCGGGCGCAGATCTCCGCGCATATCCCGAATATCCCACACGAGCAGGTGGGAATCGAGCGGCACGTTCGTCTGGTTGTTCAGCAACCCTGCCAGGCTGCCCTCGGTGTAGCGAGACAAACGCAGCCCCAGGTCAAACTCATCTGGGCCGCAGATGCCAGAGCGCAGCACCTCCGCCAGGTCGCGCAAGAGGGGCGGCTGGTGATAATGGGTGCGGGGGTCCGTGCTAATCCCGACGCGGCGGTAGACTTCATAGAGCGCGCGATCCAGCAAGGCCTTTTCGCGCATGCCCAGGGAGGTGCCATGATCCGCCAGCATCAGGTCGAGCAGCGTGTGGATATCCTGAATCTTTTCCGCTAAACGGTCCATGCGCTTCACTTCCTCCACATAGGTACCCAGATCACAGCCGGGAGGCAGCAAATCGAACGGATTGAGATGGTGCTGCGAGCCTGGCGCGAGGCGAAGCACACTGCCGCCGAACGCCCTGGCCAGGGGCGCGTACTCTCCATCTGGATCGATCACGGAGCAGCGCTCACCCTGTTTCCCGTTGCATAGAAGGGAGCGTGCGATCCAGAGTTTGCCCAGGTAGCTTTTACCGGCCCCGGTCACGCCGCCCACAAAGGCATGCGGGTTTTCTAAGGTTTCGCTCTCCCAGGGGTCGAGCAAGACGGGCTCCCCCGCACGCGTCATCCCAAGCAGGCAGCCACCTGGCATGATGAGCGCATTACTGAGAAACGGGAAGGTGGTTGCCAGGCTCGTCGAATCCAGCGTGATGGTCCGGCGCAACGCATCGTGTCCCTCTGGCAAGATGGTGCGCAAGACGTGTGCCTGCTCAAAGGTGGTCCGATGAGCCACCGGGTCCAGAAACACCGTTTGCAGCAAGGCCATGAGCCGCTCTGTGCGTTCATCAAGGCTGTGACGATCAGGAGCGCGCACGAGGAGAGCAAAGGTCACTTCGAAAATGCGCTCTCCTCCACTGGCCAACTGGCTCATGAGCCGGGTCACGTCCTGTTGCGCGACATCCACTTCAGGATCATCCAGGCGTCCCTGGCGGCGATTCCACACGCGCGTCGAAGCGTATCCTACACGGCGGCGGCGCAACTGCCGCATCATGGCTGTGTGCTCCTGGGGATGCACATGGAAGGTCAGGTCGAGCATGCCGTCATACAAGAGCAGGGGCGCTAACCACCCGCCCGCCGAGACCTCGCGTGGAAAGGCAGTGATGGCGATCCCGCGCATCCATTCCCCATCGATACAGAGCGCGTCCCGGCATTCTTCGAGGCTGGCAGGTGCGAGCAGATCGGCCAGGCGCAGGAAATCCGGTGCGGGAAACCCGGACGCGTTCCTCTGTATCTGCTGTTTGCGCCGGGAATGAGACCCTGGCCAACGGAAATGTCGGCGTCCCGCGTGGCTCTTGCTATGGGCAGGTGTAGCAGGAACCAGGCCAGGGGTGTTTTCTTCTGCGCCGCCTGCACGCGGAGCCTCGCGAAGACGGGTTCCCTCGGCCTCCGCGCGCAATTGGGTGCGCAGCTGTGCTTCGGCCAGGGTGAGCCATTGCTTCTCCTGCGTGCGCGCTGCGACGCGCGGGACGTGTCCAACTGTCCCAAAATGCGAGGCGGTCAAGGGGTGCTCCAGGGCATGTTCTGGGACGAACGCACTCTGATAGACGCGCGCGAGTTCCTCACCTCCTAGCCGCCGGGAGCGCAAGCCAAGTGCGGCGAGTTGCTGCTGCACCATCTCCACGCGAATGTCCAGTTCCTGGAGCGCCCGTGCCAGCATGTCCTCGCGCTGTGCGTGTCGCTGCTTGCCTCGGAACATGCGCCTGGCTGGAGCTATCAGATCGGGCGCGGGAATGACGAGATAGCAGCGACGCTCGATCAGCGTCCGTTTGCTCCCCAGGTGCTGCAAGAGATCCTCCAGCCCAGTCGCTAACTCCTGCCAATGCGTGGCTGTCTGTTCTGATACTTCTGGAGCGTGAGGCACCTGCTCGCGAATCCGCGCCAGATAGGGACGCAGATCCAGGCGCTGGTGTCGAATACTGATCTGCAGGGAGAAAGTCAACGATTTGAGCAGACTGCGATAGCGCTCGACCAGCGCGTCCTGCTCTTCCTCTGCTTTGAGGAGGAAGTTGAGTGCTGAGACATCCAGAACGGCCCGGTACACCCGCCGGGTCGGGGAGGTGGCTGAAAACAGACACAGCACTTCACCGAGAACCTCCCGCGCGCGAATATACTGCTGTTGAATGCTAGCCAGCGATGGGGTCTTTTTCACACGAGTCTCCTTCCTCTCGGTCATCCACGCGGGTCCCATCGCTCCATTCCTGGTAGCGAATCGAGCGCCAGACCAGACGTTTTGGCCTTCCCCAGAAGCGCAGGAGTACCAGGAGCCAGATTTCCAGCGCACGCCCGGCAATGCTCAGGAACGCCAGAGCCAGGGTCAGGCTCATGGGCAGCAGCGCCAGGACCAGGCGCGCGATCTGTCCCCCAGGCACGTGGCTGAGAGCCGCCAGGTGCAGCCAGAGGTCATAACTGAGCGCTGACCCAATCAAGACGACCAGAAATTGGCGTACCGAGATGCTGAGACTGCCACACGAGAAAACGGTCTCCGGCGTATGCAGATGGGTGGGGACCACGTGCGATCTGCGCAAAACCACGGCCATGCTTTTCCCCTCCTTTCCCTATTGCCCAGTCGCGGCGGTACTGATAATGCCAGCTACGGTTCCGGCGAGAATGGCCAGGGCCAGGCCAACGAGCGCGGCGTACAAGGCGCCTATCGCGTGGGTTTTTGTCCGTTCATTGCCGGTGATCCCTGACGCGGTGTAGAGAATGGCGGCCCACGCGAAAAAGAAGGTCGCCATCGCTAGCGCAAACAGCGTCAGTTGCCCGTAGAGGTTATTAAAAAAACCGGCAATATCCCCCAGAACAAACAGGCTGTGCAGCAACTGCGGCCCCAGACGTGGACGAATATCCAGGGAGGCGAGTAAAACGTGAAAAACGTTGAAATGGGACATAGATCCTCCTCTTTCTTCTCGCGAAGCATGCCGCTCGCGCACTGTCGGCGACTCTCTCAGAGATGCGCATCACGCCCACTACGCCTTGAGCTTCGGGCGAATGTAGCCCCACACGGTGTAGGTGTTGCTGTGCTGCGGATCGTTGCTGTTCCAACGGGAGGTATCGACCAGCAGATTTGGTTGTAACGGCATACGGTCATACGCACTTGAGCTATTCGCATTGGCAAAGGCCACCCAGCCATTCTGCCCATTCGCGGGTGGTTGGACCTGCAGGACAATGGCCACATGTCCCACAAAGTGATCTTGAAAGACCATGACATCGCCCGCCTCCGGCACAAAGCGCTGTGTGACATCCGGGGTCGCGGCAGCAGGAATTTCCTGCCATCCTGGGAGATGCTGGTAGCTGGCCCACAGGTTGAAGGCATCGTTGGTCACCGTCATAGGATAGACCTGGGAGTAGGCGCCCCGCACAAAGGAGACGCATTGATACGAGCCGTTGGCCCAATCCTCACAGTGTCCGTGCAGGCGACACCAGGCTTGCCCGTACTGGATGACCTGGGACGGGAAAGCACTGGTATAATAGGTGTCGTTACAGGCCCCGCCACGCTTGCTCCCACAGGCTGGCTGGACGTACAGGGCATCAGCCATAGCCCGCGCCCATGAAACCACCTGCGCGCCGAGATGACTGGCTGGATAACAAAAGCTCTCGCCATCCGATGTCGCTGTCGGTGTGGCTCCTGCGGGAGGCGTGGTGGCCAGAGGCGAAGCGGACCCCCTTTCCGTCGCTAGAGGAGTCGCTGCATCTGCCGTGGAAACGACGAGAGGTGCGCTGCATCCGCTCCCCTGTGTCATATTCGCGATCTGGGCGCCTTTCGCCGCCAGTCCCACCAGCAACGTGAAACCCAGGACGACGCAGCCCACCAGGGCCACGATCCATTTAAGCATGGTATTTGGTGAAGGCATCGGTGACTCCTTTCCTGTTATGGAGAGCGATGTTAAACAAGCACGGCTGCGGCTGCCACAGCCTCTGTGCCTCCCGCAGCTCCGCCTCCCACTGCGGCAGGGGTGGTTGCTCCTCCACCGAGGCTGGCCGTACTAAGGCTGCTCGCTGGTGGGGCATTCTGGGCGCCACTCGTTCCCCCTTGCTCCGCTGACGTGGCGTCGCCTGTGCTCTCTGGCGCGTTCCGCGACCCATCCGCTGCGGGCTGGAGCGCCCAGGTTTGTAACATGCCGGGAATTTTCAAGACGAGAAACAGCGTGCCAATCGCGAGAAGGGCATTGGCCAGATCCTGGTCGAGGTGCAACAGCGACGCTTTGCCCACGCTCGCGAGAAACGCGCCTCCTAACCCCAGCGCCGTGACCTGCAGCACCTGGGTGATGAGCGCCGAAGACAGGGTCGAGAGCCACAGGCGGCTCCAACGCATGGTCTGCGGCAACAAAAAGCAGCCCAGGCCGAGGGGTGCGACGATGATGAGCAGGGCGATCAGCGCAATCGTCCCCACTCGTTGAATCAGCAGACAGATCACCAGAATGATGAGTACGATCACCAGGATAAACTGCAGCAATCCCTCCAGCCCCACGTTTCCTTGCAGCAGGCTTTGAATCATGTCGGTCAACATGTGATAGCTCGTCACCTGCAAAACCGCCTGACACAGGTCATTCGTGAAATCGATAAACATGCCCAGAAAGGTCAGGTTAAAATGGACGGCACCGACCACCAGAATGGCGCGGGGCAGCAACTCCGTGAGCGAAGTATGCTGCGCGCGCAGGTGATGTCCCCAGATGATGTTATAGGCCCCAATCACTAGCAAACAGGCCAACGCCGCATCGAGCACATCCACAAAGGCTCCATTAAAATCCTTCACCACCTGGTTCTGGTAGCTATCCGTTGGCGGCGTCTGAAAGATGATATCTAAAGGATCGGTGAGAATGCCGCCCGTCAACGGGCCGAATGTCCCCAGCATGGCCCCTGACGCCCAGGACGCGATAGCATTGGCGAAACAGGTGGGGTCAAGCGGGTTGCACACATCGGTAGCCGTTACGGGCGTCAGGGGCCGTGTTGCTCTCCCTCCTGACCCCTTGCCGTCCCCGCTGGTCTGGAGAGCGGGAGCTGGCGACACAAAAGCCACACGCAGCGCGGGTATCCTTGCAAATGCATGCAGGACCATCCATGCGAGGAGGACGGAACCAAGCAGATAGATCGCGATGGGCTGTGCTTTCCGCTGAAACGTGTGCGCGCTGGTCCGCCTGGCCCGGCGTGTCTTTTGTGTCTTGCGCCTCTTGATGAATCTGGCCAGACATGCGGCTAGCACAGTCGTCAGGTGGGTGAGAACCACCATGCCTCTGGACTCCTTTCTCCCATGCACCGAGTGACGCGGAGACATCTTCGGTGAAGAGATGGGTAATCAATCATCCTGTCCCAACGGAGGCGGCAAAGCCAGGAGAAGTGGCACGGTCCCCAGCAGCAGCAGTGCTGGGGAGGGACGCGCCAATCACGGCTTAGCTTTGCAGACGCCCTTGCAGATAGAGCCAGCGGATAAACGCTTTCCGCTTGTCCTCAGGATCAACCTCATGGTAAGCGCCCTGCTGATAGCGCGTTTTGACGTGGGCGAGTCCAGCAATCTGCTCGCTCGAAAACCCCACCTGTTCGAGTTGTCGCACATCCATCAGTGGCGGGAAAAGCTCCGGGAATTCCATCGTCAGCATGCTCCTTTCCGAATATCCGAACGAAACCAGGGACGAGCGAAAAAGATCCGAGATGCCGATCAACAGGCGAAACGACGCCAGACAGAGGACGACCACACGAGGGATGAACTCCCTACCCATACGGAGATCCCCATCTCTCAGCGCCATTTCCCCATTGATCGGACACACACTACGCAGACAGTAAAAAAGGAAGACGCCTACCGATGGGTCGGGAATGCCATACGAAAGACAGTCACGTCCGTGAGACACTGTTTGCGGCTCCTTCATGTCGTCGCATAAGAAAGTATACCGGAAAAGCACGCTAAAGAGTGGAATACGTATGTACAGTTGAACAGCATATGTATCCGTTGTGAGCGTCATAACGTGACGGAAAAAGGAGGACCATGTACCGGAAAATGGGAGCGTGTAACGGAGGAGAGAGGCCGAACAATGGTACATTGATTGAAACCTCGAATGGTTCTTGTATGAAACTTCGAAGATTTGTATGGATTTTTCGAAGAGAGAAGAGTTACGCCTTAGTACCGAGGCTGAAGATTTGCCCCTTTTTGGGCGTCATGGTGTGAAGGTTCTCGCCACCTGCTTTCCGTCTGGAGCGACCATTCTGACTTTTGGAGGCATCGCGTCGTTTTTGCCTTTCCAATTTTCTGCTCCGCAAAGAGAATGGATGGATATCTTCTCGCGCGCCTCGCGAGAGAAACGGAAC
>CAXUEY010000157.1:0-13917 GCA_964250225.1 uncultured Ktedonobacteraceae bacterium
GATCACTGGCGTCAGTGGTTCTTCTTTCTAACAATGTTTATGGATTCGTCTGTCACTACCTATAAGCAGCTCAACGGGCCATTCTGGACGCTGGCTGTCGAATGGCAGTTCTACTTACTCCTTCCCTGGCTGGCGTTAGGCATAGGTTGGCTGGTGAGACGTGCGGAGTCGTTAAGAGGGCGGATGCTTATGCTTGTAGCTTGCCTGAGTGTGCTTGCGGCCTGGGGTATAGCGACGAGGTCACTCGGTGTGTATCTCACTGCTCACCCCAATGCTAGCGTTATCCTGCCTGCATCGATCATGCGTTATGTTCTGCCTTTTATCTATGGCCCTACGACCAGTGGTCTGCATGGAAAGTTTCTAGAGGATTTTGCAGTTGGTATGCTTGTGAGCTGCCTCTATATCCTGGCCCAGAAGCTGCCAGAGAATCATCGCTTTCATAACATTATGCGCATAAGCGCGCCCTGGCTGCTCATGCTCGCCTTCGTATGGCTGGTTCTGATGGCAATGTGGAAGCTCAATAGCAGCCAGCCGCATACCTGGGATTTGTTTGATCCGCTTAATAGTAGTTATAGCATTGTTGGCGAATTCTGCTTCGCCCTGGGCTATGGCTGCTTTGTAACGGCAGTGTTGTTTGGAAAAGATTGGCTCAAGTGGCCGTTTGAGTGGAAACCTTTGCGCTGGATAGGTATCCTCTCCTACGATGTCTATATGTGGCATTTACTGCTGCTGGAGAGCCTGACTTCGCATGTTATCGTCAATCTACCTGCTATGCCTGGTCAGGTTTTCTACAGTTTTTACTGGCTTGGCCTCTTTATTATCGTACTGCCGTTTGCTTTTCTGCTTTTTGCGCTCATAGATAAACCCGGCATGCGTCTGGGTAGTTATTTGCGCAGGGCGCATGCATAGATGTTTATCAGTTTATCTGGTCTCGTGGGTAGTGCTGTGACACACTGCGTGCGAAGACTCGCCCGTGCAGCGGGCGGAAAAAGGGAGAGAAGCGTCTGCTCACTGTTGTCTGCAAATGCTGATGCTTAAAGATACGGACCGAGGCCAGCGCCACGCGTCCAGATTGGCCAGATATCAGTAACGACATCGTTCTCCACAACGTAGTAGACATCGTGTAAATTGACGGTAGTTGGTCCATAGCCAGAGACGACTTCAACCCGATCACCTACCTTCAGCGGGCTTGCCGAGTCCACATCGACTAGCAAATGCTCCTCAGCAATGGCGAATGTCACGGCTGGCACATCTTTAAGGGCCGGCAGGCCAAGCTCGCTGCCAATAGTTTTGCGCCCAGAGTCAAGAATAACGCGATTTCCGTGGCGGCTGAGTACCGTTCCCAGCACGGTCAGCGCCGGAGGAAAACCTGGTACGAGCTGCGCATGAAAAGCATCCATGACGACATATGACCCGGCCTGGAGTTCGGTTAGCCGTGGATAGGCCCCGGTGATGTTGTAAGTTCCTGTGCCGCCTCCTGAGATAATTGGCGAGGGAAAACCGGCCTGATCCAGAAAATCAACGACCTCTCCTAACCACTCCATGGCCGCGTGGGCTTTGCGGACCCGCAACTCTGGATCGGGTTCCAGCATACAATGTCCCTCGTATCCCATCATGCCTTCCAGGCACAGGCCGTGCAGCGCGCTGATCTGTTTTGCTAGTGCAAGCGCCTCTTCTTTTGTACGCACGCCACACCGTCCCATGCCGAGATCTAGATCGATGAGTACGCTTAGTGAACTGCCAGCTTGCAGGGCCGCATGCGAGAGTTCTGCGACATTCTGGGGATCATCCACAGCTACGATCATGTGCACCTCGCGCGCTAGTTCGGCAACGATCCGACTTTTCTCCGGGCCGACAACAGCGTTCGCGATCAAGATATCGTTTATGCCCCCGCGCGCCATGGCTACTGCTTCCCAGACGGTGGCTGTGGTCATGCCGATGCATTCGCCAGCATCCATCTGCATGCGTGCCAGTTCAGGGCTTTTGTGTACTTTGATATGTGGTCGGAGTTTGGCTGGAACTGTGCGCATATACGCGGCCATATGATGAATATTATTCCTGGCCACATCAAGATCAAGAATCAGCGCGGGCGTGGTCAGGTTATTGCGGAATTTGCCAATAGCCGAGCGGTAGTCTCTGCGTATGCCTGCTTGCTGCACAATATACCTCCTTTATAGCTCTATTGAATAAAAGTTCCTCACTATGACGATCTCTAAGCCGCCTGGGACTAGCTATGTTTCATGCTGTTATATATCTCGAACGCTTCAGCCGGCTTGCTTCCTTCATGTACAACTTTGCTGACGGCCTGAATCATCCCGTGCGGGCAGTCGCTCTGGAAGATATTTCTGCCCATATCTACGCCAGAGGCTCCTTCCTGCACAGCTCGATAAGCCATCGTCAGGGCATCCAGTTCCGGCAACTTCTTGCCACCTGCCATGACAATCGGCACTGGACATGATGCGGTAATGGTCTCAAAGCCCTCGGAGACATAATAGGTTTTGACAAACTGCGCGCCCAGTTCAGCACAAATACGGCAGGCCAGGCGCAGATAACGTGCATCGCGAACCATATCTTTCCCTACAGCAGTCACCCCCATGACGGGCATACCATAGCGCAGACCAAGATCTACCAGACGCGTCATGTTGTGGATGGTGCGCGTCTCGAATTCGCCGCCCACGAAAACCTGCACTGCCAGAGCAGAGACATTCAGACGCAGCGCGTCGTCCAGGTCGATGGCAATCTCTTCGTTAGAGAGTTCTTTGAGAATGCTCGGTCCGCCGCTGGCTCGCAGCACGACGGGTGTGGTTGAGGTTGGTGCTACAGTTGAGCGCAGAATGCCACGCGTACACATCAAAGCATCAGCATAGGGCACCAGAGGGAGAATGTTGATGTCAACCCGCTCCAGGCCGGTCGTCGGTCCCTGAAAATACCCATGATCGATGGCGAGCATCACTGTGCGTCCGGTCGTGGGGCGGAACACGCGTGCCATGCGATTCTGCATGCCCCAATCGAGTGATCCCGTTCCCTTGAGAACCATATCTTTTGCGCCCTGAACGGGGAGGTCGGGATAAAAGTTCTTGGCCTCGTTGGCTCCGTCAGTATCCGGCATGGGATAGCTTCCTCCTTCATGCTATGGGGTAGATAGACTGCTCAAAAGAATCAGGCCCCGGCTGCTCGCCAGAGCGGGCGAATCAGCCCTTCTTCGGCCATATCCAGGGAACGTTGATAGACCTGTAACCACTGGTTATACAATCCCTGATAGAGCTGATGGGTCTCCTGGTGGGGCTCAAAGACTTTTTCAAAACGCACAATGCTCTGTGCTACACTGCCCAGATCATCGTACAGGCCCGCGCCTCGACCAGCGTAGAGCGCGGCTCCCAGCGCGGTTGACTCTTTCACCACCGGAACTTTCACCCGGCAGTTGAGTACATCGGCCATAATTTGCGGCCAGAGCTGGCCTTTCGCCGCGCCTCCGGTAAAGACAATCTCGTCGAAAACCTGGCCGGTCAGTTCTTCGATAATCTTGATATGGCCATACGAGACATAGGCTGCGCTCTCCTCAATGGCGCGGATACACTCTTTCTTGCCCGAAGCGAAAGGATTGGCGATATCGAACTGGAGCAGTCCCGGCGAGGCGTGAATCCAGCGACGCGCATTCATGATGTTGGAGAAGATGCCCAGCACTCCATTCGAGCCTGGCGGAGCCTTCAACGCCTCCAATTCCATGAGTTCATATGCATCGCGCTGTGCCTGATCGGCATCTCGCACTTCAAGCTGGCAGAAAGCATCGCGGAACCAGCGCATGGTCAAGCCGCAGTAAAAGCCAATTCCTTCAAGCATCCACTGATCGGGCAGCACGTGACAGAGCGTGCGCAGCCGGCTCTGGGGGTCAATCAAGGGCCGTTCTACACCAATCGCTTGCTGCCAGAAGGTACCGCCGACGATGGTACATTGTCCCGGTGTGGTGCGGCCAATTCCGACCAGGCCCAACTGCGTGTCGGCCCCGCCAACGACTACCGGCATGCCCTCTTGTAAACCAGTTTCGGCTGCGGCCTGGCGGTGAATGCGGCCGATCATGGTCCCCGGCTCATATACAGGTGGCAGCACACTGCTATCCAGGCCGCATATCTGCGCAATCTCTGATGACCAGGTGCGTCTCGCGAGATCAAACATGCCCGAGCTGGAGCCAGCGGACGGATCGGTGACATACTCACCGCAGAGCTTGAAAAGAATCCAATCACTCAGCATCGTCAGATGCGCGATATGTGCAAAAATCTCCGGCTCATGTCTCTGTAACCAGAGCAAGCGCGATGGTGTGGTAATAGAGACCCAATCGCCGCTGGTGAAATAGATTTGCTCGGCCAGCTTGCGATCAACCAGCTCCGCTGCCTCATTCGTCGCGCGCGAATCAACATTGGGACAGGCCCATATCTCCTGGCCGGACGCATCAAAAAGGACAATTCCCTCGCGCATGCTGGTGCTGCTCACGCCCCGAATAGCATCCGCTGAGACGCCTGGAGCGGCCAGTACCTGGCGAATGCAGGCGCTGATGTATTCCCAATTCAAACGCGTATCAAAAACCTGGGAGCCGGGATAGGCGGGCAGTGAGGCATGGTTCCATTCGCGTTGAGCAATCGCTACCTGCCGCCCTGATGTGTCAAACAGCAACGCGCGACAACTGCCAGTGCCGGCGTCAATAGCGAGCAAAAATTGTTCGTTCATCTTAAACTCCCGCTCTCTGTTGGGCTACTTCACGACATACTGCATCGGCTGACCTGCCAGGTAGTGATTAAGCTGGTCCGTGAGGATCTGTACACCACGCAGGGCTGCCTCATGTGTGGCACCGCCGATATGGGGTGTCACAATCACATTGGGTAGCGAAAGCAGCGGACTCTTTGTATCAGCGGGCCAGGGTCTGAGCACATCCAGGGCGGCTCCCGCGAGCTTTTTTGCTCTCAATGCCTCATACAGCGCCTGCTCATCCACCAGCAGTTCACGCGCCGTGTTGATGAAAAATGCGCCGCTTTTCAGTGCGTCAAATTTGCTGGCATCAAAGAAATTCATTGTCTCTGGCGTCACTCTGGTGTGGAGCGAGACAAAATCGGCCTTTGCCAGCAAGTCGTTCAATGCCAGCGGCTGCATGCCATGTCTTTCAAATTGCGCCGCCGGTACATACGGATCGTAGACCAGGATGGACATGCCAAACGCCTGCGCTCTGGCGGCCACACGTATACCGACGTTGCCGCAGCCAACCAGACCAAGTGTATGCCCTCCAAGTTCGTGCCCGAAAAACTGAGCGCCTTCAAACGCCGAATCTCCAACCCGACCGCCGCCAGTGATAAATTCCATACTCCTGGGGATGCCGCGTGCCAGCATGATCATAAAGGCCAGCGTGAGATCAGCCACGGCCTCGGCGTTGCGTGCGGGTGCGGTAATCACTAGAATGCCGTGTGCGCGGGCCGCTGCAAGATCGATATTCACCGGGCCTCCTCTAGCCACTCCTACGACCTTAAGATGAGGAGAGGCTTTCAGCACCGCTTCTGTCACTGGAGCGCCATGGACCAGGAGAATATCCTCATCTTTGAGCGCCTCAACCAGTTGCTGAGGATTGCCCGCGTATTCTTTGATGGCTTGCTCGGAAGGAGTTGTGGGCGCGAATGGTGCATCCATGTCGAGATGGAGAAATCGCACCTGTTGCTCGGCCATAAGATTCGCCAGGCCGACTTCAAACACATTGGTGGGTACAAATGAGTCGCCTACTGCCATGATCTTCACGATGATTGCTACCTCCTGAAACCTGGTAAAAGGGCAAGCGTGCTTACCTCTTAGAGAAGATCGATCCGTACCGTTGCATAGGGAGCCAGGTCGAGTGCCAGCGTGCCATGCTGGATAGCGACCCGCTCTCGGTGCTGACGAAAAGCTTCAGGCTCAAAGAAAGCCTCTTGCGCACTTCGAGTATCCAGACTGCGCAACTCTGCGTATGCACCCGCCAGGGAAGCTATCTCGGTGTGCTGCTGTTCGGCAGTCAGATTGAAGACCAGCAGATGACGTTGCCCCTGACTCTCTACAGCCAGCCCTGCCACGGTGAGCGGTTGATTTGAGCTACAGGGTAGCAGGACCGCCTCTTTCCATTCGGCTATATCGGCAAAGACATGGTAGAGTGGGAAAACCATTCCTGGCGCTGAGGGAAAGCGCTCAGGTGATGGTGAACCAGCCTCTCGTTCCATCAGACCAAGCCAGCCGCTGAGTTCATAATACGTAAGCGAGTCTGCGCCGCTCTCTGCCAGGTATTTAAGGCTGCCTGCCGTCCAGGCCGCACCAAAGAGCGACATCTGGCGCGCATCGACCATATCGGGAAGCTCATCAGATGCTCTTGTGACCTCGCTGGTTGTGGCATGTGGATTGTAGCGGCGTTTGAGCGTAATCGGGCTGATCACAATTGGACGGCCCCTGGCAAAAGCTTGCGCGCTCTTCACTGTTTCAGCCTGTGCCTCCAGCGTCTCAGCCAGGGAGCGTTCATCGAAGGCGTGAGCCTGGGGTATGATAGTGTAAGCCACTGCATCCATGATCTCGGCCTGCGGGCGCGTGCGATTTAACTCACAAAAGTACATATCTGTGCCGCCAGCAAAGACGACTCTAGGAAAAGCGCCCTGGAGATGCTGGCGAGCCAGGTTCAGCAATTCAGGCGAGGTAGTCTCCGTGGGCTGTGCCGATTGCATCCCCTCATTGAAAACCAGGAAACGCGCAACCTTCACCTGGCTTGCCAGGTACGTGGCCAGCTCATCAAGTTGCCTGCCCATCTCTAGCGTGAGAAATATGGCAATTTCCATCTGGCAACCTAATGCCTGGCAGGTCTCAATCGCCTGTCGCAACGCCGCTGTAGAGTCCCGCTGCAAATGTAGATCAATGCGCAGGTGGTCGGGATGGAGCGAGCGCAGGCGTGCGAGTTCTCGCTCTGTCAGGGGCGCGCCATCGCTATTGAGAGCAAAACCAAGCATGGGAAGGCGGCGGCCAGATGGCTGCCCAGGCGTGAGGCGAGGAGTTTCTACCACCTGCTTTTCAGGCGTTCCTTCTAACCTTATTGTAAAACGCTGGGTGATACGTCTACCAGGCTGAGCCTCGTGTGGAAAACCCAGAGAGAGGGGGGTACAATAGGTTTTGAAGGAGGCATCTGTCCAGTTGCGCTGATCCTCCATCTCAAAAAGATCGCCTGCAAATGTGTGAATTGCCCGCACTCCCTGTGGGAGGTCGATAATCAGGGAATCACACGCTGGGAAGAGCGGAACATAGAAGCCGCCCTCAAAACGCTGTGGACCGATGAGTTCTGGCAATTGTCCGCTCACTTCGCCTTGAGGCGTATGAGCTGTATAGGGTTGGCCGGCACATACTTTAAATGGATGCAGAATACAGAGGCCGATGCGATTATAACGAAACTCAGAACGGGCGCTGCCATCCATCTCATAAAAGATTTCTCCCTGCTTGGAACCAACGATGCGGCCATGCCAGGCAAAATCAAGCTCATGCGTCCGGTGCTCGACCTCAAACTCCACCACGAAACTCTCTGCCTCTTGCTTCAGGCGAAGGATGCGATGGCTGCCAGGAATCGTGTTCCAGTTCGCATCACGTACAGCCATGTACACCCGGCGAACTACCTCTAATGAGCCAGATCGCACATAGCGCAGATCAATACCATCCAACAGGGCTGTGACCGGCCCGGCCCGCAACTCGTGGGTGGCGGGTCGCGGGCTATCAGCGCCGTATGCCACCTGATACGCTGATAAAGCATGCATATCTCTTCTCCTCTGAGTGCAAGCTAAAAACTCTCGTCGCTTAGTGCATTCCTGGTTCTTATTACTCTGGAGTACGCTCAATACCAGGAAGAGGAGCGTCCGGCGGATCGACTAGAATTCCCAGCGTCTGCCCACCATCCAGAACCAGAGTCTGACCGGTAATATATGCAGAATCGTTGGAGGCCAGGAAAAGCACCGCTTTAGCTACGTCAATCGTCTCGGCAAAGCGCGAGAGCGGAATATGCTTCAAATAGTCTGCCGCTAGTTGGGGATCTTCGGTTACCCAGGCCGCGATACGTGTTAAAACCACGCCCGGCGCAACTGCGTTGACCCGGATATGATAGCGAGCGAGATCAATGGCGGCAGAGCGAACAAAGGCGACCACTCCTCCTTTCGAGGTATTATAGTGAGCCAGATTGGATTCTACCCAGAAAGCATTGGTAGAGGCAGTCACCACAATAGTTCCTCCGCCCGCTCGCGCCATCACGCGTCCGGCCTCTTGCGTACAAAGGAAGACCCCGGTCAAATTGACATCCATAATTCGCTGCCAACTTGCATCGTCGATGTCCAGCAAGGGAACGGCATCGGCAATACCAGCATGCGCGACCATGACATCCAGGCGGCCAAAGCGCTCCAGACACGTTTGCACTGCACACTGCACATCGGCGCGCCGGCTGACATCGCCGCTGACGCCGACTGCCCTTTCGCCATCGGGGGAAAGCTCCCGCGTGGTTTTTACGAGCAATCCACCATCCAGGTCAAAAAGCAGGACGTATGCGCCGCCCTGAATAAGCTGCTCGGCAATGGTACGCCCGATACCCTGAGCTGCGCCCGTGACGATCACAGCTTTCCCGGCAAATTCGTCGCCGTTCATGATTCCTGTTCCTTTCCGTGATCTCCTGGGGTATTAGCCGAAAGAAATCGGCATCCCGTGCCTCTGTAGAAGCTTTCCAGGCACAGGATACCCCTGTATTAAGAGCGTTTACGGATACGTCATCAGTGGTGGAATGGAGATCATATGGCCGCTCCCCGATTCCAGCACCATCTTGAGCATTGGCTCGGACTCCAGGTAGTAGAACTTGATGGAATCACCGATTGCGCCGCTCATCAGCACCTGCAGGCCCATTTTTGCAAAGTTCTCCAGATTCTCCTCGTAGTTTGTGCCCGTCCCCATACAGGCAATATGATGGATGCCTTCACCGTGCTGCTCTAGAAACTCTTTATAAATACTCGGACCCTCTAAGGGCTGAATGAATTCAAAATCGATCGGCCCAACATGGGTCTCAGCGTTCATGAAAGTGAACGCAGTCGGTTTACCACGTAGCATAGTGCTATGCAGCAGAGGTGGCTCAGCTACATAAATGTTCCATGGTCCCCAGCCCAACGTCTTATGATAGACTTCTACCATCTTGCGCACGTCGCGCACAACGACACCAATCTGGGTGATCGCGATACCATTAAAAGTCCCCGAATCGTGTACCATATGTTTGGTCGCTCCTTTCTTAATAGCATTCGGGTTGTAAGGAAAGTGCGTATCAGGCCGGATTTTCAGCCGTTTCCTCCGCTTCAAAGGCGCTCTCACCTGCCCTGGTCAGCCATTCTTCTCTGCCACGTACAGCCATAACGACAAGTACGACAACGCCGATCAAGAGCCAGATGCCCACCGTTGGTAAGCCATACGAGATTGGAGCTGCGGGGAAGGGATTGAATAACTCGTATCCCAACCAGCACAGAGCAACCAGCGAGATCACCGGGAAGATCAGATGGTAGAAGACGTTGAACTCGCTACGATACTGCCGCCAGTAGAGGAGGAAGACACCGACGTTGCCAATGGCATAGACGATGAGTACCGCCAGCGCCAGCACAAAGCTCTCGTAGAAGTATCCGTTGACCGACCCAAGCCACCAGAGCAGAGCAAAGCCTGTCACCAGATTAACCACAAGCTGGAGAATAATAGTATTCACAGGAGTTCTATAAACCGGATGTACTTTTGTTAATACGTGCGGTAGAGAACCTGAACGGGCCATCGCATACCACATGCGCGTCCCCATATTACAAACTGCCAGCACAACCGCGATGGTTGAATTGAGCAGCGCGAAAAAGATTAGCCACCAGAGAGGTCCCCAGACGCGCTTGGCCACGACAACCGCGGGTAGTTCCGCCGAACCGGGCAACGCACCGATTTTATTTGTACCCCAGCCGATAATAATGGCCCAGGTGGCAAAGATCAGGAAAACACCCAACAGGATAATCGAACCGATAACAGCTCGCGAGATATTGCGTGTCGGATGGGCAGTCTCTTCCGCCAGAGGTGCGGCCCCATCCCAGCCGGTGAACGCCTGCAATGAGAAGACCACGGCGAGCGCAAAGCCTCCTATGCTGGCGATGTTGCCCGGATTATAGGAGATGAAATTCACTCCGCCCGGCCCGGGGTTGGCGATAGCCCAGATGCCTAGCAGAAAGACCAGCCCCATCTCAATAATACCGAGTATCAGCAGCAACTTGCCTGAGATAGAGATGCCGCGGAACTGGAGCAATGCAACCCCCACCACAACCACAACCATGAACACCGCCGGGAACCATGGCCAGTTGAGGCCCGCATCCGCCTGAATCTCCTGTTGGAGGATATTACCCATGTATAATGAGACAATTCCACCAACCGTCGGTGCATACAGAATGAACAGCCAGGCGACCAGCCAACCGACGCGTGGATGGATGCTCCGGCTGATGTAGGTGTAGTAGCCTCCGGCTGCTGGCATTTTTTTCGTGAACTGGACCAGCACAATACCGAGCATCAATGTGATGACAAATGCGATAGGATAAGCCAGAGGAGACGTAATTCCTGTATACCCAACAACAGCGGGGGTGAAAAACAGCGCGGCAATTGCCGGCGAAATGGTTGTTACACTCTGCATAAGTACTTCAGGCAGCTTCAAGGCTCCTGCCTTGAGTTGTGTCGAAGCGACTCGAACTTCGGAAGCTCCATCAGTGGAGATCGAACGTGCGCCAGCTACTTCATTAGCTGAGGTGAAATCTTCTGTGGACATGCTCATCCTCTTTTCGTAAGTTGGATTGCAACACTTTCCCAGCATATCCTGGGGCTCTGTCCTCACCGAAGCTACTCACTCCTAGAACGAGGTGTGTACCCTCCCTGGTTTAAACGGCCTTCCCTCCTTTCGTATTGGCTAGCAGACCTTCTCTGGCTGCCTCAATCAGCGCCCTGGCTATTGCCTCATCCGTAATTAAAACATTGACATAGCCACTGCGCAATGCACCCTGAATAGCCGCTAGCTTCTCAAGGCCAGAC
Source organism: uncultured Ktedonobacteraceae bacterium (assembly GCA_964250225.1). Classification (GTDB taxonomy): domain Bacteria; phylum Chloroflexota; class Ktedonobacteria; order Ktedonobacterales; family Ktedonobacteraceae; genus Paraktedonobacter. Next base: position 11,098 of record CAXUEY010000157.1, read on the forward strand.
GCAACTCCGACAATGGTGGGAATGCGCTCCAAATGCTCACGTGCAATTGCAATCAAGCGATCATCGAGGACCGTGACTGGCTCACCACGCACATTGAAGAAACGTGCGCTAACATCGCCAACTGCACCTGATTGGACAAGACGCTGCTGATCCTGTGTGCTTAAATGCCCATAGCGGATCAACGGAGCATTATCATCCAGATTGCCAATACCGACAAGGGCCAGTTCGGCGTTGGCTGCTGTTTGAAGTGCTGCCTGGATAGAACCATCACGGACCATGGCCTGCCTGATGTCGGGTGTATCTACCAGCAGCGGAGCTTGCAAATAATGAATGCGGCTGTGCGGATAGAGCGAGGCGATATGCCTAGCCAGTTCATGACCCTGAATGCCGGGCATCGCTCTGCCGAACCCGCCGAGCAGCATGGAAATATCCAGGTCGGAAACTGTACCTGTGAGGAGTAAAGGCACCATGGCAGATAACATGCGACCAAAGGAGAGACCCAGGCGCATATTATTCGTTAACTGGCTGCTGACGTACTCTGCTGCTGCCGCTGCGACTGCAGAGCTTTCGCCATCGTCACTGGCAACCACCACGGCTCGTTTGATACCATAGCGCGTGGCCAGTTCTCGGCCAAGATCCAGGTGGAAACTGCGCGGACGGCAGATCTCAATACGCACTATCCCTTCATCGCGCGCTTTTTTCAGATTGCGCGAAATCGTCGCGGGGTCAACCCCCAGTTCGCGCGCGACATGAGCCTGCGTCTGGCCCTGAATGTAAAAGCGGGTCGCGAGATCTACCAGGAAATCAATGTCCGACTTATCCATACAGCACTTCTTACCTTTGCAATGGCTTGTGTTTACTCCGTCTCTACAAGACGATCAATAGTCTAAAGCAAGGCCCTCCTGGCGCTGTTGGCCAACACCTAATGTCTGGCCACCATCAATCGGGATGATGGCTCCGGTCACCCAGGCTGCATGTGGATCAACTAGTTGCGCGATCCACCACGCCAGTTCTTCGGGAGCGCCCATACGCCCGAGTGGTACAGTCGCCAGCAATTCTTGATGAATCTGATCGATATCATTGCTAAGGGTCGCGAGAATCTCTGTCGCCGCCGGACCTGGCGCGATAGCGTTCACACGAATACCATCTCTGGCCAGTTCTGCGGCCAGGCAGCGCGTCAGATGCGCCACCGCAGCTTTGGTAATCGAGTAGAGCGCGTTTTCTGTGCGCACCCACGAGCCTACTGAAGAACTGAGGTTGACAATGGCACGCACCGGAGAATGGCGGAGCGCCGGGAGTGCAGCCTGAGTCAAGAAAAAGACGCTGCGTACATTGGTTGCAAACAATTCATCAAACTCGGCAACGCTAAACTGCTCAAACGGCCTGGCAATTAGTCCTGCCGCGTTATTCACCAGGACATCAATACGTCCGAAATGCTCGAGAACGCGCGCGATAACTTCTTGTGGCGTGTGAACCTGGGCAAGATTGGCTGGCACACATTGAGCTTCGCCACCTGCTGCCGTAATCTCGTTCATCACCCGGCTCAAAGTTGCCTCGTGCCGGCCAACCAGCGCGATAGCCATCCCACGTTGAGCAAGCAGCCGAGCTGTGGCAGCCCCAATGCCAGAACCTGCACCTGTGACAAGCGCGACAGGCATTTCAACCGGGTTTGCCATGGCAACACAATCCCTTTCTGACTTAGATGGCCGTTATACCACCATCAGAAGCCCACGCAGCACCAACGACATAGGATGCCTCGTCCGAGGCCAGGAAAAGCATGACTGCGGCGACTTCTTCCGGCTCACCGGGTCGCCCAAGTGGAATCGTGCGTAGCAAATCTTCGCGCTCTTCGTCGTTCTCCATAAAATATGTGGTCATCGGAGTTCTTGTAAAACCAGGAATGACTGCATTGACGCGAATCCCGCGTTTGGCATAGTCGTTGGCCATCACTCTGGTCAGCCCATAGACGCCGGCCTTGCTCGCGCTATAAGCTGAATAACCCGGCGCACTTCCAAAGAGCCCGGTAGGCGACGCAGTGCAGACCACACTACCACCGCCTGACATCAGCAGCGCACGAATCCCGTGCTTGCAGGTGAGAAAAATACCGGTGAGGTTGATGCCAATCGTACGATCCCAGACAGCCTTGCTCAGTTCATGGGCGCAAGCGTCTTCACCAACCAGCTCGACGCCCGCATTCGCAATGACAATATCCAGCCCATCCCAACGTTCCACAATCCGGTCAATAGCTCGCGAAACCTGATCCTCGTTGCTGACATCTGTCACCACGGGAAACGCTTCACCCCCCTCAGCCGCAATCAAACGAGCAACCTCATCAAGATCGTCACCCTTGATGTCGAGCAGGCCAACCCGGGCTCCTTCACGAGCAAAGCGCAGCGCTGCTGCTCGGCCAATACCATTGCCAGCACCTGTAATAACTGCGCGTTTTCCCGCGATTCGTCCACTGTTCATGGAGGTCTCCTTCCTTCTTAGGGACTATCTGAACGTCAATAAAAAGCCGCTAGGAAATCCAGCAACAGAAAGACCGCACATCATTACCTCAGACTCTGAACACGCCAACGTTTGCGGGAGCGAAGCATAACAACTCTGCGTCAGCAAATGCGAACCCAGAGGGGGCGTGTACTCATTACTGATGTTCAGCCAGCCTCTTAGCAAGAAATAGATGCGTTTTTGCAATTTCTTGCAATGAGTTCATGGATTTGAGGAAGTATACCATCCAAAAATGCAGAAGTCAAGGGCACTCAACGCCGTGTTCCAATCCTTGCTCTTTATTGAGAGATACAAGACAAAATGAGTTGCCGA
>CAXUEY010000158.1:0-13837 GCA_964250225.1 uncultured Ktedonobacteraceae bacterium
AACACGACGTTTTACGCGGTACCAGGGGCAGAAACCATTGCACGCTGGCGGGCTGAGACACCGCCGGAGTTTCGCTTCTGCCCAAAAATTCCGCGCGAGATCAGCCACTCACCAGCGCTGGAAGCTACGCGCGAACCCACATGGGCCTTTGTCGCGCGCATGCAGGGGCTGGGCGAACGCCTGGGACCGATCTTCCTGCAATTGCCGCCGCACTTTGGCCCGACCCATCTCAAACAGCTCGCAACCTGGCTCGACTTCTGGCCAGATGACACACGCCTGGCCGTTGAGGTACGCCATCCCGCCTTCTTCGAGAAAGAGCAGGGGCTGGCCCTCAATACCTTACTCAACCAGCACAAGGCCGCGCGCGTCATAATGGATACACGCCCGATTCGTATGGGGTCTGCTGAAGAGCAGGGCATGTTGCAGGCACGCGAACGCAAGCCCGACCTGCCTGTGCAGCCAGTAATCACCACTGACTTTGCCTTCCTGCGCTACATCGGTCACACCAGCAGTGAGATCAACGCGCCTTTTCTCGACACCTGGGCGAGCAAGCTTGCACAATGGCTGGCCCGCGACCTCACCCTCTATGTTTTCTGCCACTGCCCCTTCGAGGTCCACTCGCCCGACATCTGCCGCGAACTCTATCAACGCGTCCAACGCCTGGTCCCCCTCCCAGAACTCCCGTGGAATGGTCCAGAGCACAGCGGCGAGATTGAGCAAGGCAAACTGTTTTAAGCCTCATGCACTGCACGCTCTGCAACCCCAGAAATGTGCCATAGTGGTCCGCCGCGACGGTAAAAAATGGTTTGATTCTCTTTCGGTTGCAAGGAATAGCAATAGCATAAGCGTCCCAATCCTCTACGCAGGTAGCAGTGCGATCTCGCCTGGGCTACAATATAATCAAGCCTGTTGCGACTTGCGTGCCTTTCTTCAGATACGCGATGCACGCGCTGAATTGATAGAACCTGGAGGTAAAGAAGAAAAATGACGCAACTTGCGTTTCTCTTAGATGTAGATAATACGCTGCTGGCCAATGATGAGGTCAAAGGGCAACTGGACCAGCATTTACGGGATGAGATGGGAGACGAATTGACCAGGCGTTTCTGGACAATCTATGAGCAGGTGCGCCTGGAGCAGAGTGTGGTGGATATCCCGCTCAGCTTGCAACGCCTGCGCGCGGAGGTGCCCACAGAGAGGCTGGATCAGCAGACGTATCAGCGGGTGCATGCCCTGTTCGACACCTATCCGTTCTTCCAGAATCTCTATCCGCACGCGCTTGATACCCTGCACTATCTGCGCACGCTGGGCCTGACAATCATTGTTTCGGACGGCGATCAGTATTTTCAGGCTGAGAAAATCATCAATAGCCACCTGGCCGAGGCCGTCGAGGGACGTGTCCTGATCTACACCCATAAGCAACGGCACCTGGAGGAAATCTTGCAGCGGTATCCCAGCGATCATTATGTCATGATCGACGATAAAGCGGAGATTTTGGCTGATACAAAAAAAGTGATGGGCGAGAGACTCAGCACGGCTTTTGTGAAACAGGGAAAATACGCTCAGGAGGCGTTACCTGAAAACTTTTCTCCAGACATCAGCGTGGAACACATAGGAGATTTGCGCAATGTCACCGCGGAGCAGTTTCTACGGTCACATCCATAAAACAACAGGGAGGTACAAGTATGAAATTTCACATCAAAGAGCGCGCCTGGACCCTACGGGAAGAGTTTATAGTGCGAGATCAGGGAGGCACGCCCGTCTTCAAGGTCACAGGCAAATTCTTCCATATTGGCGACAACCTGGTTATCCACGAACTGGGTACGGGTGCAGAGGTCGCGCATATCAAGCAAAAAATCCTCGCGCTGACCCCCCATTACGAGATTTATAGCCAGGGTGCGCACTGGGCCAGCATGCATGAGAAGCTGCTCCACCTCTTCGGTGAACGCTTTCAGATCAAACTTGAAGGTGGCTCGACCCTGCATATCGACGGCAATATCTGGAACTGGAATTTTAGCGTCAGCGACGAACAGGGCAACCTGCTGGCACAGATTAGCAAACGCCTGTCCCTGTTCAGGGATAGTTACGCCGTCGATATCGCTCAGAATGTCAATGTGCCGTTGATGATCGCGCTGGCCATCGTTATCGAGATGGTTCGCTCACATCAGTCAGAGAAAGAATAAATGGTGAAACAAAGCAAAGGGAGCATCCTGCTCAGCACTGGCGCGTGGAAAACGATCCTGCTGGACGCGTATCAGCGGCGGCAGATCGAGGCCTGTGGCGCGCTGCTGGGTAGGATCGATGGGGAAGGGAACTGGCACGTGGAGGAGGCTTACCCTTTGCGCAACAGCGCCGCCTCGCCTGTCTACTTTGAATTCGAGCCTGCTGACCTGCTCACCATTGATCTGGAGCAGCCTGGGCGTATGATCGGGGTCTACCACAGTCACCCCAGAGGACCGGCTCTGGCCAGTTCAACCGACAGACACAATATGCAGCGTGTCAATGTTGAGCAGCACATCCCCTGGGTCTGGTTGATTGTTAGCGGCCCTTTCAACAGCCAGCCCGCGTCCGACGAGCTGATTGCTGAGAAGAAGAGTGCCATTATCTCGGCCAGCGGAGTGATAGCATATCACCACTACCGGGATACAGGCTTACGGCACATCACGATCCAACGTAATGAGAGCGAAGATATAGAGCCAGTTTAAAACCATCAAACACCTATGAGAAGATCAGGTCAGCGAGTAGTCAGGGCCAGGTAAATGCGCTATAATAACGCCGGTATAAAGAGCCATGAGAAATGAACCTGGACAACTGACCGGGTAACATGCGCAAAACAGGTCTCTCGGCAATTCGGTGGTATAGCAACGAAAAACTCTCTCAGCAGAAGTTTTTCGTATAAAGGATCGGACTGGTCATGAAGTGCCAACATTGTGGGAATGAGTTAGGCCCCGAAGAGGTGTTCTGCGGGCAGTGTGGAAATCCAAATGCCACACCCATCCAGCCTACGGAGATGATACAGACGCCATCATCCAAAAGCGGTCACCTGAGCAATGGGAATCGCGCTGATGCTTTTCCATCCAACCCATCAGCCATGCGGCAAGGATCACAGCCACAGGGCGGCTTCTATCAAGATGCGACAGAAGCAATGTCAATGGCTCCCGGCACACGCTATCCCCAGTCAGGATTGCGGAACAATTCTGGAGGGGCCGCCGGGTATGCTGGCTCCGGGCAATTTGGCACGCAGCCTTTCACAAGCGGCAACTACGCGCCACAGACGACCTATCCACCAGTATCGACGAGCTTTTCCAATGGACAGGGCTATGGATCGCGACCAGGGGGCATGACACCTCCACCAGAGAAAAACAGCAATGCATTGATGGTTGTGGGGATCATCTGCCTGGTTTTTGCCATCATTACAGCCGGCGCTTTTGGCACTCTATTCTTCCTCAAAAGCGGAAACAGCAGTAGCAGTGGGCAGTCCACACAGGTTGTGCAGTCCACAGCGACAACTGCTCCCACCCCCAGCCCAACGCCGTCACCGACACCTTCACCCACGCCAACCGCGACAGCCACAGCCACGCCCGCGCCCGATGCAAATTTTACCTGGTGCGGCACCCAATGTACACAGAGCGGCTATCAGATTGAATACCCAAATACCTGGACGCCAGGAGCGGCTCAAAACCAGCCAGGAACCCAGTTCAGCAACGTGGGTGATGTCGATACCATCTACGCAGCAGTGAAAACACCCAGTTCGAGCGCTACATCCGCCAGCGAACTGCTCACCTCCGATAACTCCAACTTCAGCAGCCAGACGGGGTATCAAAGCCCACAAGCCCTGCCGAGCGTGACAATTGGGGGAGCGAACTGGAACGCCGAGGTACTATACTACCAGTTGAGCGGACATGTAGAGCAGGTGAACGTTTATGCCACAATTTATCAGGGCAAAGGCTACGTGATCGAACTCCAGGCAGCTCAGGATCAATTCCCAGGTATCAATACGCAGGACTTCACGCCGATGCTGAACAGTTTCCAGTTTGTCGCACCCACCCAATAACCAGGGGAGCGCCCAGAGCAGAATTTGACAAAATGTGGAAGCGTGAGATACGCTAACGCATAATTAAACATAGATCACATACGCTGGCTTAAAGAATACGTTCAGAAATGTCGCCCTCGCGACTCCTGTGCACGTTCGCCAGCTATCTCATCTAGAAGCGGAAAAGGAACACGCATTATGTCGGTACTGGCTATAGTTGGGGCGCAATGGGGCGACGAGGGCAAAGGAAAAATTGTCGACGAATTATCGATGCACGCGGATTTTGTGGTACGTTACCAGGGTGGAAGCAACGCGGGTCATCGCGTCGTGCATGAAAAAGGTGAATTTTCCTTTCGCCTCGTCCCATCTGGCATTCTTTTCCCCAATACGACCTGTGTGATTGGCAATGGCGTGGTCGTCGACCCCAAAGGGTTGCTCGCAGAAATAGAGGAGTTGCAGAGGCGGGGCATTGATACCTCGCACCTGTATATGAGCGAGCGCGCGCATGTGGTGATGCCGTACCACTTTCTGCTGGACCGCCTGGAAGAGGAGATGCGTGGCGCGGATAAAATTGGCAGCACCCAGCGCGGCATTTCCCCGGCCTATATCGATAAGCACGCGCGCATCGGCATTCGCATGGTAGACCTCCTCGACGTTGATACCTTCCGCTCTAAGCTTGCCTCGATCCTCCAGCAAAAGAACCGCATGATTACCCAGATTTATGGCCAACCCCCTCTCTCACTCGAAGAAATCCACGGCGAATACTTCGGCTACGGCCAACGCCTGCGTTCACACATCGCCGACACACAAGTGATGCTGCACGACGCTCTTTTTGAACACAAAATGATTGTGCTGGAAGGCGCGCAGGGTGCATTGCTCGATATCGATTTCGGCACCTATCCCTATGTAACCGCGTCCTCGACCATGGCCGCCAACGCCTCCAGCGGAGCTGGTCTGCCTCCCCATTCGATTGAGCGCGTCATCGGCGTCTATAAAGCGTACACCACTCGTGTGGGCAGCGGTCCCATGCCTACCGAACTCTTCGACAAGAGCGGTCAGATCCTACGCGAGCGGGGACATGAATACGGCCCGCATACAGACCATGAACGCCGCTGTGGGTGGTTCGACGCTGTGGCTGGCCGTTTTGTCGCCCAGATAAACGGCCTGAATTCGGCGGTGATCACCAAACTGGACGTGCTCGATACACTGCCCACGCTTAAAATTTGCACCGCCTACCAACTGCGCGGCAAGCTGATTCACAACTTCCCGGCCACCATGAGCGACCTGGCCGCCTGCGAGCCGGTCTACGAAGAGGTCGAGGGCTGGCAGTGCGATACCAGCACCATTACTACCTACGATGAACTGCCCGCCGAGGCCAAAGCCTATTTGAAACGCCTGGAAGCCCTGCTGGAGGCACCGATCTCAATGGTCTCAGTCAGCCCCCAGCGTGGCCGCACCATCCAGGTCCAGAACATCATGGCCAGGCAGGTATATGATGCACGCTATCCACGCAATGCGATGAAATAGAGGAATAAGTGGATATGGAAGCGGGCCATAGCCTGCTTGACCTGGGAGGGTTGCTCACAGATTTGCAGACGTTATTAGGTCAGCGTGTGGATGTAGTTGCGGAGAAGGGACTGCGCGAGCGTGTGTTGAAAGAGGCAGTGGCATTATGAGGGATATAACTGAGCGTCTGCGTGATATTCAGGAAGCTATCACACGCATCCTAAAATAAAGGAGCTTTCTTTGGGCAAAGTAGACCAGCGCCTGACGCTTGCGAAAAGCTTTATCAGCATTACAATGCCTGATTGTATTGATTCCGAATAAGCACAATGCTGGCAGCACCTGACGCAGGGATCTCCTTCACCGCTATGGCGATGCGATGCTGTTCATTGAGCGCGTTCCAGTAGGTATCCAGCACCTCTTCAGCGCTGCCGATACAGGGAAAAAGCAGTGGCTCACCTTGAAAACTGGGCAGATGAACGCCCTATCACCAGACCTCGCCCTGGATAGATGTTGCGCTGAAGATGGTGCTTAATATTCTTTCGTGCAATTTTTGTAGCTTCTTCTAACATCTATTTTCCTTTTATAATCAGAAAAACAATAACTACCCCAGTGGCTTCTTCACCATCGCGGCCCCACTGCGCGGATACTGCGCCGGGCACAGCTTCACCTGCTCCCACACCAGTATTCTCCGCCCGTCGTCCAGACGGGGCAATGTCACGGGCAAGTCGGCTTTGAAGATCAAACCCAGCTTCTGAGCGGCACGCTGACCCTGTTCCAGTTCATCCGTCAGTTCGCCTTTTTTCGGGAGGAGAATCTGGCCGCCAACCCGACAGAAAGGCGCGGCGTACTCCAGCAACGCAGGCAGCGAGGCCACGGCGCGCGCGGTGACGAGATCGAAGGTTGCGCGGTATGCCGCATTGTGCGCCAGTTCTTCGGCGCGACCATGCAAGCTCTCGATCTGCCGCAAAGCGAGCGTTTCGATGATGTGGCGCTGAAAATGGACCTTTTTGCCAGTGGCCTCCAGCAGCACTATCTCCCACTCTGGACGCGCCAGCTTGAGCGGCAGGCCCGGAAAGCCCGCACCCGCACCGATATCCAGCACACGCGCCCGCTCAGCACTGTAGACATCCAGCAGCGAGAGCGAGTCGAGAAAATGCCTGAGCAGCACTTCCGTGGGATCAGTGATGGCTGTCAGGTTGATACGCGTGTTCCAGTCGAGCAGTTCCTGACGCAAGCGCAAAAATTGCGGGATGCTGTGCTCGCTAGCAAGCTGTTGCAATCTGGCCAGGATTTCCGCTTCAGATAAAGGGGTATCGGAAGGATTTTCGCTCTGCATTGTCATCAATCTATTTCTTTAAACCACCCTCTTCAAGCTTTAGCACGACTTATCTTACCATCTCCCACCAGCAAAAAGCAAAAACTCAACACCACTCACAGAGCTTCTCGACAAGGCTACAAGAAATACTTCTCCATTTGATGCTATGATGGCTATCAGGGGAATAAATAGTCCTCCCCTAACATTCTATAAGGTAAGAAGAAAAAATAAGCGGCAGAAGGGAATTGATGACTGCCAGCCTGGATGTTTCTGATATTTGAGCGATCACACACCTGAGGACTGAGCAGAAATCCGCCTCCTCTTTGCCTGCACACGCATTCTCAGGAGAAAATATGAGCAATCCAAACAATTTTAACGACAACATCATCACCGAATTCCGCACGAATGGCGGCAAGGTTGGTGGCCCTTTCGCTGGCGCCACCCTCCTTTTGCTCACCACAACCGGGGCGAAGAGCGGCAAGACCCGCACAAGTCCGCTCGTATATGTCACCGATGGAGACCGTTTCGTCATCATCGCCTCGAAAGCTGGCGCAGACACCAACCCGGACTGGTATCATAATTTGCTGGCTCATCCAACCGCAACGGTTGAAATTGGCAATGAGCGGTTTCAGACGCGAGCCACAGTAGCAGAGGAGCCAGAGCGCACGCGCCTCTATGCCAAAATGGTCAAGGTGATGCCAGGTTTTGCCGATTACGAACGCAAAACCAGCCGCAAGATCCCGGTGGTGGAGCTGGAACGTGTAGCTGCAGTTCAATAATTGGTCTGTTAGCTTCAGAGGTATCCATAAACAGTTATACGATGAAAGCGAATTACTATCTATGGATACTTCTGTAGTGTTTCTTTTGCCTAACGTGTCCAGGTCGCAACCACAATGCGTCGCCACCAGAAATTCGTCCCCAAGTATGCCGCATGCTGAAGTTTCCATCCCTCGCGTTGCATGCGCTCAACATCCCGCTGCATCCGGCCCGGCGCCGAACTGAATCCAAAGATGCCAGACTTATAGAATTTGATAGACTGTTGTGCCTGCTGCGGCCTCGAAACTTGTTGGGAATACATCTGTGGCCTCAAACCTTGTTGAGAATACATCTGTTGCATACAAACCACCTCTCTTTAATAAAAAATTGTACGTGACGACTGTATAGTATGGCTCCTCTATTTTTAACGATTGAAGCCGCAAAATATAACAATATACTCGCCAGCTACAAAATAGATGTTTATCTATTTAAAATAAAAGAGCAGAGCGGAATATCTGAAATGTTCCACTCTGCTCTTAACTAACTATTTTCTTTTAACACACTACACGATAAATTTCCGTTTGCTGTTCAGGTAATCTACCAGCAGATACTCCCCCAGGTTGTTCTTGTCGGCGAAGAAGGTGCGGCCATGATTGATGGCTGAGAGCTGGTTGACGAAAGCGACCATCCAGCGATCATCCTCCAACATGAAGGTGTTGATGATGATGCCGTCGCGTGTGCAGCGCTGCACTTCCAGCAGGGATTGCTGCTCGGCGAACGGATTGGGTGGATAGCCGAAACGCCACTGTTCCTGTTCATACCAGACGGTTGGGCCGCCATCGGTAATCAGGATGATCTGTTTGTTGACACCGTGTTGACGCGCAAGCAGTTGTCGGGCCATCATCAGGCCGTGTGCCAAATTGGTGCCGGTGGTGTTGTCATAACTGCTCATCTCGATCAACTCCTGCGGCTTGTATTCGCGGGCAACGAAAGAGAAGCCCACCACGAACAGGTTGTCGCGTGGAAACTGCGAGCGGATCAGGCTTTCCAGGGCCACGGCGACCTTCTTGGCGGCGGCCTGGCAGTGGTTATAGACCATGCTCATGCTCATGTCGATCATCAGGACCGTCGAGGACTGCGTGATCAGTTCTGTCCGATACACTTCAAAATCGTCCTTGTGCAAATGCACTGGTGTGCCGACGCCGTTGCGGTGAATGGCATTCATGACGGTCTGCTCCAGGTCGAGCAGGAAAGGATCGCCGAACTGATAGGGCTTGCTCTCGTCGGTGCGCTCACCACCGACGCCACGAAACTGGCTGATATGGCGTCCAAAACCATCGCGTTTGAGCTTGTTAAAGATGTCTTGCAGGGCTTTCTGACCGATTTTGCGAATACCACGCGCGGTCAGCTCCCAGCGATTGCCGCGCTTCTGGATATAGCCGGCCTCCTCCAGGGTGCGCATCAGCTCTTTGAGCTGCTCAACTGACTGGTATTCATCGTCACCGAGCAGGTTCTTGACCTTCTCGCTATCGATGGCCTCCAGGTTGTCCATGCGCCTGGCTTCCTGGAACTGCTCCTCCAGACCCTCCATCTGTTGCATGCGACCCATCATACGCATGGCTTCATTGAAAGGGACGGATTCGTCGCCCCGGAAAGGGAAACGCGTGCGGAAATCTTCCGTCGGCGCGACAGCTTCAAGGTTCTGGGCCAGTTCCATCATATCCACGCGGATACGATCATCGCCCATCAGTTGCTCCATAAGATCCTGCAACTCCTGGCGCTGCTCGGGCGAGAGGTTGTCCATGATCCCCTGCATGGCCGCCATCTGCTGCTGCATTTGCTCGATTAGATCGTCGAGCGAATTGACGCCGGGAAAGTACTCGCCGTGCTTCTGCATAAAGCTGTCGAAGTCCGGCTCCAGACCTTGCTGACGTTCGCGCAACATCTTATTCAGATCGCGAATCATTTCGCGCATTTTGGCGATATCTTCAGGCGACATGTTCTGCAAGGATTGCTGCATACCCTGGAAGAATTGCTGCATCATCTGCTGCTGCAAACTGGCCAGCAACTCCTGGAACTTCTCACGCGCCTGGTCGTCCATGAAGTCGTAGTCGGTGAGCTGCTTGATCTGACCAGGTACATCCTGGGGCAGTTGATCCAGAAATTCCTGCTTGCGTTTGGCGATCATCTCCAGCATGCGCTGCCTCTGCTCAGGCGTCAGATCATCGCCAGACGGCGCCTCGCCCTGACCTGCCTGACCAGCTTCACCCGCCTGACTCTTTTGTCCAGCTTGCCCGCGTTGTGCTGTCGGGTCCATTGAGCGCTGCTGGCCCGCTTGAGATGCGTCGGACTGCTGGCCTTCAGCGCCAGCCTGCCCTTGTTGTTGCTCGCGTTTGAAGCGCTCGCGCAATTGCTGGAGGCGCTCCTGTTGTTCAGGGGTCAACTCATCGGCAGGAGAGCGCTGGCTCCCCTGCTCCCCTTCTGCATCGGGCGACTGCGGCGACGCATCAGGTTGCTGAGCCTGGGACTGGTCGGGACCATCGACACGGCGCTGAATGCCCTCGCGCTCCATGTGCTTGATCTCTTCCAGCTTCTGGCGCAGATCATCCATGACACCAGAGGCCATATTGTAGCGGTTTAGTTGTTGCTGACGCTGGTTGCGCATGCGATCCAGCAGCTCACGTAGACCCAGTGTGCGGCGCCCATCCTCAGTACGCACACCTTCCTGCATCAGACGTCGCAACGCCTGTTGCAGATTGCCGTCCTCCATATAATCATCGGAGAGCGCGTTGAGGATATCGTCGGCGTCCAGTCCCTCGATACGCTGCGTGCCATCCCAACGCGAATAGCCGTAACGATTCTTTTGAAAACGTTTAAACATCCCTTCGGCTCCTTCGTGCAAAAACACCCGCGCTTTTCAGTTTTCTCATACCCTCTTCTGCAAGATACAGGTGATTCCGCTCTAGCGCAATTTCGCTCATACCGCAATTAACGTCGATAGCGCGTTTTGCCGTTGACTTGATCCTTATTCAGACGCCGGTTCAGATGTAACCCCTCAAGAATAAACTCGACTGCCGAAGCGATGCTGGCGGGGCCGCCCTTGCGCGCATCCAGCTTATCCACTGCCTTGCTCAGTCCGCCCACGCGCGAGAGCTGGTTGACGTATTCCATCGAGGCGAGGTCGTCGCCCACCTGAACATTCAAGCCGCGCTCAAAGCCCGCGACCAACTGGTCAAACTCGCGCGTCTCAAAGTAATCGCCAAAGACCTCGGTGATGGCTGTGTTAATCAGCTTTTGCACCACGCGATCCTCTTTAATGTCGCCCACGGTATCCAGCTCGATCTTGCCACAGGTTGAGGCCATGATCGCTGAGAGGTCGCTGATACGCGGGGCAATCTGGCGCTCTTTCAAACGCAGGGCACGGCGCGAGGCGTTGCTAAGCACATTCTCGTAATTCGAGATGGAGACGCGCACACTCACACCTGAGCGCTGACTGATATCGTTGCTCTGGCGCGCCAGGTGAGTAACCTGGGCAATGACTTCTTTCATAAATTGCGGGAAAGCCACTTCGAGATTATCACTATTGAAGTGAGTGCTCTCGGCTTCCATAATGCTGATCTCGTGCTCCAGCACATAGGGATAGTGCGTGCGGATCTCCGACCCCACGCGGTCCTTGAGCGGGGTGATGATGCGCCCGCGGTTGGTGTAGTCTTCGGGGTTCGCGCTGGCCACCACGTAAACATCGAGGGGCAAACGGATCTTGTAGCCACGAATCTGCACGTCGCGCTCTTCCATAATATTGAGCAGGCCAACCTGAATACGCTCAGCGAGGTCGGGCAACTCGTTAATACAAAAAATACCGCGATTGGTGCGCGGGATCATGCCATAGTGAATGGTCAGCTCGTCGGAGAGATAGCGACCCTCGGCCACGCGCACGGGGTCCACCTCGCCGATCAGGTCCGAGATAGTGATATCGGGCGTGGCTAGCTTCTCACCATAGCGGCGTTCACGCGGAAGCCAGGTGATTTCAACGATGTCGCCGTGCTCAGCCACTTTATCGCGACAGGCCCGGCAAATCGGGTCGTAAGGGCTATCGTTAATTTCGCAGCCTGCGATGACCGGTACCTCATCATCCAGCAGGTTCGCCAGGCTACGGGCCATACGTGTCTTGGCCTGGCCGCGTTCACCAAGAAAAATGATATCCTGCCCAGAGAGAATCGCGTTCTCAATCTGGGGGATCACCGTCTCTTCGTAGCCTACAATACCCGGAAACAGATCTTGCCCATCCCGAATCTTCTGAATCAGGTTTTTACGCATCTCCTCTTTGATAGAGAGAACTTTATATCCACTGGTACGCAACTCGCCAATCGTGCGAGGTCGGGTAGTAATGGTCATGCTACTTAACTGCAACCTTTCTTGGGGGTGGCTTCGTGGATACGTCGGCCTGGGCGGGGCGTCGGAAAAACTCTTCCGCCCTCCCATGACTGCCACTCTGCCAAACAGGTGGAACCTTCTGTAATTCTATCCTCTAGCGAACAAAAACGCAAGAGTTATCGTTGGGGTAGCATAGACCATTACCATTACCTGCCCATCATTGCTACCTGACATAGTAGGAGAAAACAAAAAAGCGCCGTGTTTCAGTAGAGAAAAGCGCACAAAAGGTCACTACCCCCGATTGATAACTGCTAACTACCCTGCTATAATGAAAAAACAGAGAGTGATCGCGCAAACGCGCTTCCCATCGAAGAGAGCCAGGGAGTTTTTAATGAGTAAAGACATGCAGCCGCAGACGACAACCGAACCAGTTTTGACCGATGAGAGCACTGTGGTGCAAACGGACCTTTTTCATGGGGTAGGCCACGTGGTCCAACAGCCGCCTGATCCGCACGCGGCACCTTTCCCTCCGTTGGTGCGCCTCAATCCGCTGACCGATCAATCCAGTCTGGGTGCCTGCGCGTTGCCCTATCAGCAAGAACTGGAGCTGCGCGGTAAATCCAATTATACCGTGACCTGTTTTCTCTCTGACCTGAAAATGTTCAGCGAGTTCGCGGGACGCGAGACTCCCGTGGGGCGTATCACCAAAGAGCAGTTGATGGACTGGCTGATGAAGCTCCGTTTTGGCGTGCCAGGCCACACACCAGCACCAAAAACGATGGCGCGCCGCGTCACGTTTCTGAAAAACTTCTTCTCCTGGCTGACCAGCGAAGCCGTGCTGCGCGAAGATCCCTCCGCCAGCCTCGTATTAGAACGACCCCTGCCGCCTCTGCCCGAACTGCTCTTTGAGGACGAAGTTCAACGCTTGCTAGAGGCTGCGAGCAGTGAAGCGCGTTGCCACTGTCTGGTCTACCTGGTCCTCCACAGCGGTCTAAAAAAAGAAGAGGTGATAGGGCTGAAACGCGAGCACATCGACCTCTCAAATCCCCAGGAACCGCGTCTCACCGTCCATTTCGCCGCATCTACCGGCAAGCAGCATCGCGAGCGAACCCTGGCTCTGCCAGCAGAATTTGTCTCCATCCTGGAAAAATATCTCGCCAAATATCACCCCAGCAGCGAGCTTTTTGTCTGTACTGACCGCAACCTCAACTACATCCTGGCCAGAGCCGTCAAAGAGGCAGGGATCAAGAAACGCGTCACCCTGCAATTGTTGCGCGACACCTTCGCGGTGCGCCAGTTGCGCGAGGGCGTCCCACCAGAGACTCTACGCGAGAAGCTGGGCCTATCCGACGAAGCCTGGTTGGAGTCGCGCGAGAAGTATCGGCGTCTGGCATTTCCGAAATAAATACTCCCATCAATGTGGCATGAGACCACATTACGAGTTCCTTGCAGCCCCAGAATGCAGAGAGAACTTGAGCAAACTCATTAAGGACAGTGATCGCTGAGAATCCTCATCAATGTAGGATTTTCACAGAATGTATGCGGAAGGAAGATGTTTCTTGGACGAACAAGAAATACAAGAAGTTGTCATCGCGGAGATCCTGCGCCCGACATTGGCCACGACTCGGCAATTTCTTGAGGCGAATCGGATTGTACTCAAGGAACAAGTGCCAGTTGTCGAAGATGTAATTCTTCGACAAAAAGAGCAGACGGCTGAAGTCTATTTCCCTATCGAAGGAGAACGCTACTATTTTGTCGTCTCTGTCGATTTAGAGCCACATGTAGTGCCGAGATGGACAGGCACTATCTTTGCACTTTTTAGCTGAGCCGCATCAGGCGGCGAACAAATCAAACAG
>CAXUEY010000159.1:0-8967 GCA_964250225.1 uncultured Ktedonobacteraceae bacterium
ACGAAGACACCATCACCCAGTCCTTTACCACACCGGGACATGGCCGACATGGGCCACAAACACTCCCCTGAAGATAAAGCTCATGACCTGATTCTCTCCAAGCAGTAGCGCATACAAGGAGGTCGCAGCCAGATGTCTACCGACGTTCAAAAATACATCAAGGAGCATGTTGTCGATCCTCTGCGCGACTTTCGCGCGAAGGTCACGCCCCTCAATGATAACCAGATTGACGGTGTTGCCGACTTTGCTCACACCATCGCCGGACTGTTAACAGGCAGTGACGGACAACTCGCCTTTCAAGGATCAGCAGCCGACAAGCTCGCCGATTTGATCAGCCACTAGCTGGATACGGAGGAGAAACTGACGGGAACCTATCCCGGCCTGTTGCAAGGGCGCTTACTGGACGCTGTAAACATCTGTGAAACATATGCCACGCGCGTCGAGCATATGACCCTGAGTTACTATAGCACGCACAGCAGTCCGGGAACGGCAGGGTATCTCGATGGGATGGCTGCCAGCATCTTCGGGAGGATGGACGAAGGGAATGGGCAAGACCGAGGGGGCGGAGACCCCTCGCAAGAGCAGGAAGCGCAGTTGACACCTGTGAAGATTGAATCGTCGTTCTTTACCAATGAGATGCAAAGCGGACCCGAGCAGGAACCCTTGCAGGACTTAGCACAACTTCCAGCGTTCGAGGATACCTTCCACCGCCTGAGAATCCTGTCAATGCGCCTGCGGGGGAAGACCCGCAAACATCCACGCTGGGGCTGACCTCTGAGCAGGAACAGATGGCGGAGGATCTCGCCAATGAGACGGGACAAGATCTGGGGACTGTGAGGCAAACGATCAAGGAGCATCCGGGTCTTACGATACAGGAGTATCGCGACATAATAATATATGGGCTAGAGAATGACCCGGAGGTGCAAAGCACTGGACAGACAGAAGTAAGCCGGATTCGCGAGGAGAATAACCTAACCAGCAATAGACAGATGGACAAAAACATGGCAGTTGCTAATTATAATATTAATGGGAATACAGGTGAACTGCCAGCTATTAGTGGACCAGAGAAACCCGGCTTTGTCGAGGCCCTACCTAATGGTAGCGAAACACGCCTGACTCCTACCCTCAATCAAAGTGGGTATGTAGCGAACAAGGACGCGGAGTATAAAATTTTAGAGAGACTGGCTGAGGAGTATTGGAGCGATGATCCTGCGGTCCGAGATAGCTTGACTGGAGAGATTCACCTCTATACCGAGCGTCCCCGTGTGATTCATGTGCACAGTTAATACAACAATTTGAGGACTTATTTCCCCATATCCACATTATTGTGGGGTGGAAGTAAGTGCATAATACGAAAGAGAGGAGAGCAGAGGAGCATGTACATTGAGCGCATTCTGGATGAGGTCGAGTTCCTGGGCATTCCCAACCCCCGCTGGTTTATCCCGTGCAGTAAAGAAGAAATAGTGCAACTGGAGCAACAAACGCATCTGTCTCTGCCACGAGCTTACCGCGAATTTCTCCTGACGATGGGCCACAATGCTGATCACATTCTGGCTGATGCAGACTAAAAACCTCAAATACTCGCAATTGCTTCGACTTCGAGCAAGAATTCTTCGCGGGCCAGACCTTTTACCTCGACAAGAGTATTTGCAGGGGGAGCCTTTCTTATGCTTAAAAACGCTCAGACGGTTGAAGTGCTGCTTCACCCAATTGCACCGTTACTACATCCGTGCGACATTGTTTAAGATACCAGTCGGCATTTTCGGTGAGATCAATAGTGCGTCGCACAAGCGTTGTCGCGCCGGGCTCGGCCTCGACCAGCACTGCACCCTTGGGAGCGATCAGCACGGTTGGGCAGTGCTGTTGGGCGTGCGCGATATTGGCACTGACCAGGAAACGCTGGTTCTCGGCGGCGCGACTGATGAGATGGCTTTTCCAGACGCCTGGCTGCTCTCTGGGGTTAGCCGCGTTGGTCAGATAGAGGAACACGTCGGCGCCCCGCATGGCCAGGGCGCGCCACTGTTCGGGAAAACGGATCTCGCGGCAGAGCTGGATGCCCGCTTTGATTTGCCCCTGCTTGAAGTTCATAGGAAAGACTGGCAGTGCTGAACCCGCGCTCATGCAACTACGTTCACGCGTGGCCAGATTGACTTTACGGTAGATCAAGCGCTGCCCGTCAGGTGCAAAATAGAGGGCGGCGTTCCACCATTGCTGCTCTTCCCACACACACGAGCCAACGACCAGATGGACCTGGCACGCCACAACCGCGTCCGCAATACGCTGGTAAGCCTCGGTGAGCTGCATGGGGTCGAGGTGTGCCAGAAACGAGAGATCATCCTGGTACCCGGAGATCGCGCCTTCGGGCAGGACAAGCAGTTCATCAGGATGGGTTTGCTCAAGCAGAGCGAGGATCTGCCGCACGTTTTGCTGAATATCGAGCACAACAGGCATTTGCCCGGCAATAACTGAAAGCTGCATAGATATTACTTCCTAAAAATTTATCCGCAAAGCTCATATTACAACCTATCCCCGTCCATAGTACGGGCGACCCTCGTGCTCGCCCTGTCCACAATATCTCTCAATCCCTCCAGCAGCCAATAATCTCGCCTTATCTCACATTCCCGTCCATAGTACGGGTGGCCCTTGTGCCCACCCTGCCGCTAATATTCAGTACTCTGCTCATATTCTGTACTAGGGGAGTCTTTTCGGCACTGGTATATTCGGCTGTCCTGGCACGCGGAAGATCATTTTGAGCGAGCCAAACCAGATCTCATCGCCGTGCTGGAGCAGCTCCGGCTTCAGCGGGGTCAGCACTAACTGGCCCAGGCGCGTCTTATTGCGACTCTTGAGATCCTCGACATAGAAGAAGGTGCGCTCAAAGCGAATACGCGCGTGCTGGCGAGAGACGGTGGCCTGTGTATCGAGCGGGGTCAGGTCAATTTCGGGCGTGATCCCGCGTTTGGGGTCAAGCCGCCCCACGATGATGTAGGGATCGGTGATTGCCAGGTGTTGCGTCTCTACACCGGACCGCTCGAAGTCGAGATAGGCGTAAACCTGCGCGCCCTCCGGCACCAGTGTATTGGTATCGGGTAAACGCTGCAAGCGCTGCTTCTCCTCAATGAGGGTCGCTTCGGGGTCAAGCAGCGCGTCCTGGGAAACGCTGGCCATTTCGCTAGTCAGGCCATTGCCTTTGAGACCGAGCGGCAGACCTTGCCGCGGCGTAACCTGGGGTACGATGATATATGGGCTACCCACGCTAACCGGTGCGGGTGGACTCGGCACGGCTTCCAGGGCCGCGAGCATAGCTGCTGCATGTGAATAGCGCTGCATGGGATCTTTGGCCAGGGCGCGCTCGACGATAGCTTGCAGCTTTGGAGGGGTATCGTGCTTGAACTGTGTCATACGCGGCACCGGGCTGGAGTGCTGCATGATGCCGGTTTCAGCAGGCGTGCGGCCCACAAAGGGCGGGCGCCCAGTCACCAGTTCAAACAGCAGAATGCCCAGTTGATATACATCGCTGGCCGAGCTGATCGTTCCCTGATAAATGCTCTCTGGGGCCAGGTAGCGCTGATCGAGATAGCCGATGTCGTACATATTCATGCCCTGCACATAGCCAAGCTGACGAAAGAGCAGGCGCAGACCAACATCATCCACCTGTACCCGATCAATCAGCCCGATGGTATCGACGGTCAGCATCTGGGGACGCAGATCGGTATCAATGATCCCCTGCGTCTGCAAGCCTGCTACACCGCGAGTCACCTGCAAGGTCATATCAAGCGCGCGGGCAAGGTCGATATGCTCGCTCGCCTCCAACTGGCTTAGTGTGATCCCACGCGGCGGGTCCGTCGCGATATAGGCCCAGCCATCGTAGACACCCCAGTCGTGAACACGGATCACATGCGGCGATTGCAGCGCGCGCCGTCGTTCCAGCGAGGCTAACAATTGTTGGGCGACGGCGGGATTGTAACCGGCTGGCAACGCAACAACCTGCAAGCCTACTACATCACTGGTGTTGCGGTTATAGGCTGTATAGGTCGTCAGAAGCGGGCCAGATGAGAGAACCTGGCCCACATGATAGATGCCAGCAATCAGGCGCGAGCTGCGCTGTACCATACCGAAAACATCCCTTTCAAGATCAAGCCATATTTAGTTGTAGAGCTGCTGTTGAATATAGGGTGGGATCTGCGACCAGTCGCCATTCCTGGGTGCGAGAATATACTGGCCGCCCGCCGCTGAGTCCACCAGTACATTGGCATTGCTCAACCCCACGTGGTGCGCGCCATTCAGGTCCATTTTCAGGGCAAATTCAGAGAGGTCGGCCAGCGAGAGGTTTGAGTAGAGCGTCTGTTTGAGCTTATCCATACCATTGACAAGGCTGGGCCATGTGCGCCAGTCCTTCAATTTTGTTAGCGCGGCCTTCATAATGATCTGCTGGCGCTGCGAACGCCCGAAATCGGTCAGTTCGGCCTGATTTTCAGAGGTACCCAGGCCACAGATCTCCAATGGCTCACGCGCGCGGGCATACTCGATGGCCGTCGCTCCATCCATGTGTTGCACCCCCGGATTGAACTGGACTTTTATCCAGCTTGGATCGACTGTTGCATCGTCATTTTTAGGATAACAGGCATTAAACGCATCGGGCACGTTCACATCGACGCCGCCGATAGCATCGATAAAGTCCTTGAAGCCCGTGAAGTTAATGGTTATCCAATAATTGATCTGCAGGCCAGTGATCAGCGCAATCTTCTGGGCCGCGGCATTGCCACCAGCGATAGGATTGGCATTGGTATCTCCTGCTGCTACAGGATAGACGGCGTTGAGCTTGCTATAATTGCCAGAATTGGCAGGATTCTGCACCCATAGATCGCGCGGCACCGAGATCAGCGTCGTATGGTGGCTTTGCGGCAACAGGCTCATAATCACCATCGAATCGGTCAGGTACGCCCCGTCGTGTCCTGAGCCACCATAGCCCATCATCAGAATATTGATGCGCGAACTGCCACCCATATAGCCGGTCTGCGAACTCAGCGGGCTCTGGTTAGAGATAGCGCTGCCAAAGGCCAGAACTTTTTGTAGCGTGGTGAACAGAAAGATGCCTAGAATTAGCAGAATCAGCAAGCTACCCAGGCAACCAATCATACAGCCACGTTTCTTGCGAGGACGCTGCATGGGTTGCGCGCCTGGTCCGGAACCATAGCTGCTACCAGGTCGCGTTGGGGAATAGGCCGGGATATCATCCTGTCGTGGATAGCCCTGCCGTCCCTGTGCACCAGCATACCCACCCGGCTGCACCCGCTGCCCATACGCCCCCTGCTGCTGAGGATACTCCCGCGACGTCTGCCCATACGGGGATTGCTGCTGGGAGGACAATGGCGGTGCTGGCTCGCGCTTGTCGGCGCCCGGAAACTGGTACGGCCTGCGCTCAGGCTGTTGCCCTTGTCTATTATTCGCCTGCTGTTGTTGATAATATCGAAACTGCTCGGCTGGCAGTGTTGGTTCCTCTGGAGGATAGTTATTGTTCATTTGCAAACCCTTTTTAAAGAAAGACATAATCCTGATAATAGACACGTTTTTCTCACGTAGATTGATCCATTATACCGCATCAGTCATCTTTGTGCTGTGCAACAGTTCACAAAACAACTCATTCTCCCTCCAGAACAGCGTGGCTATTTTTTCCAGGTGGCCGCCTCGATAGCCGACATGGTTCCCTTAAACTTCATCGCCAGGTTGAGCGCGGCCTGATGAGCGGCATTCTCAATAGTATCGTCCAACGCGGGCAGTTCCACGGGACCATAGCGGCGTTCCAGAGCGCGCTGAATCAAGTAATCGGTGAACCAGGGATTTTTTGGTAGTAGCGGACCATGCAGGTAAGAGGCAAAGATATTTTTGTAAACCGCACCCTCGCCGTTGTCCTTGCCGTTATTGCCCCAGCCAACAATGACTTTCCCCAGCGGCTCCATCCCATCACCCAGATAGGTGCGCCCGCTGTGGTTCTCATAGCCAACCAGGACGTTCTGCCCGTTATAGCTAAAGTTGCACTCCATAGCCATATGGGTCATAAAGCGCTCGCTGCTGCCCTCGGTGTAGAGATCGAGCAGCCCCACGCCATTGAGCCGCGGGCCGTGCGAGGGCTGGTAATAGTGGCCCATCAACTGGAAGCCCGCGCAGACGCAAAGAAAGACCACGTTGGCCTCTGCTGCCGCGTGTAGCGAGGCGGCTTTGTGCTGGATATCCCGCGCGGCCAACTCCATCTCGCGATCAGCCGCGCCGTGGATCAGGATCAGGTCGTACTGCGTAAAATCGGGCGTCTGCTTCACATAGACCGGCTCAACCTCAGTCCTGATACCGCGCCACTCGCAGCGCTTCTGGATCGAGAAGAGATTGCCACGGTCAGCCGCCACGCTCATCAGCGTTGGATAGAGATGGCAGATTTTTAGAGCCATGCCGCTCTCTTTGTTTGTTTCACTCATTGCATTGTTCTCGCTTGCTCTTTTTGATTTGCTGGTGTCGGGCGCGAATGGGCGGCGCACGCAAGGGGCACCGCTACATACAAGGGGTACAGAAGGCGATCTCTCGCGCATTGTGCTCGCCACCTCATCCCCTTGCGTGTAGCACCGGCCTTCGCGTCCGGCGCCCATCCACCTCCATATAACGAAAAAACTACTCCTGCCAGAAATGCTTCACCCAGCCACGCTTCTGCATCACACGGCGCAACTCCTGGGTGGGACTATAGGTTGCCAGAATGTAGAGCGTGCCGCCCGGCCCGGCATTTTTCAGCGCGGCGTCCAGAGCCTGCTCGCGATCCTCGATCATGTGAATCCGCTCTGATGGCACTTCAGCATATTTCAGGCGCATGGCCAGTTCTTCAGGCTTATTGCCGCTACAGATGGCGTCCACAACGGTGGGAGCCAGTTCCTCGACCTCCAGATCCCAGAGCCACGAGAAGTCTTCGCCGTCCACCACGGTATGACTGGCGGCCAGCAGCAGGTGTTTCGGGCCGGGATGCTGCATAATCAGACGCATAGTCAGGTTAAACGAGGTGGGATTTTTGACGAAGGCCAGATAAATCGTCTGTTCGCCAGCTTTAATCTCTTCCAGGCGACCAAAGGCGGGCTGAAGTTTAGAGAGGGCGACGGGCAGTTTGGCTTTGGGGAAGCCAGCCGCCAGGGCCGCGCCGACTGCTGCTGCTGCGTTGTAGACATTGTGGACGCCGGGCAGGGGGATCTCAAGCTGGAGCTGACCCTCCGGGGTGTCCAGAATAGCCTGCGTTGGCCCCTTGCCATCAGCGGCCAGCTTGACCGAGGTGGCGGCAATATCCAGCGGGGGCAGCGTGTAGCCACAGTTGGGGCAGCGATAGAGGCCGAGGTGCGAGAGATACGCCACCTGGTAATCGAGATCTTCCTGGCAATGGATGCAGCGGATCACATCGGCGGAAACATCCGGGATGGGCGTACCCACATCCGTGGTGTCCAGGCCGAAGAAGACGCGCCTGGCCTGCGCGTTCTGGCCAAAATTCGCTACCTGTGGATCATTTCCATTTAGTACAATCGTCGATGTATCAGGCAAGCCCTCCAGGACGCGATCCAGGCTGCGCGCCACCGCGTATAGCTCACCAAAGCGGTCCAACTGGTCGCGGAAGATATTGGTAATCACCACCACATCGGGCTGGATCTCCGGGATCACGTGTTGCATCGTGCCCTCATCGATCTCAAAGACCAGCACATCGCTCGCCAGATGTCCCCCCAGCGTGGCGAAATTCACCGCAACAGAGGTCACGCCCTGCACGAGGTTCGAGCCGGAGCGGTTATGCGAGAGACGGTTGCCGCTCTCTTTAGCCATTTCAGCAATCATGCGCGAGGTCGTGGTTTTGCCGTTACTGCCGGTAATCACGATCTTTTTGGCGCGACTGCCGCGCATCACCTCTTGCAAAATGGCGGGATCGATGCGGCGCGCGACCATACCGGGCAGGCTTGTACCGCCGCCAATGCCCAGCACGCGGCCCGCAGCTCCGACCAGCTTGCCAGCCGCCAGTGCTGCCATCAGACGCATTTGACGCAAGGGTGTACGCCTGACAGGTTGGGTGGCAATTATGTGAGGTCGTGGTGTCTCTATTAAATTCGGGGGAAACTGGGCTGTACGCGCCGCTGGCGTCTCAGTCTTTTCGTTCGCCACCGGCATTCCAGCATCATCATTCGGCATAGAAAATGGCCCTCTCTGCGACTCACGGTCTTTGATATTCTCGGCCAGTATACCAAATTTCGCATACCAGGACCAAAGGAAACAGGCTGCCTAGCCAATTTAGCCATATTGAAATATAGTGAGCACCATTAGTTAGTACGATCTTGGTGGCCCCTCAAACTAGTACCACTGGTTATCAGGCCTGGCAGGGGCATCCATCGGGCCATTTTTTATCAGTTCGAGCGTAAGACCCCGCTATTCATGGCTGGGGATATAAGCAAGTCCAATCATCGGCGGAGAGAGTGGGAGGATTTCCGCTTTCTGTCCCTGGTGTAAGAATAGTTCGGTAGTTCACCGGACACTAACAACTCAAAAGTGTTTGCCAATCCCACAGTAAATCATTACCATTTATCTTAGAAGGAGAAAAATAGTATGACACGCATTGCAACTGACAAAAACCTCGTCACCCACATCAACGTTTTCACCGTTTCCCCAGAGAACCAGCAACAGCTCGTCGATCTGCTCGTTGAAGCGACCCAAAGCACAATAAGGAAGCTTCCTGGTTACATCTCAAACAATTATCACAAAAGTCTGGATGGAACCAAAGTAACCACCTATGCCCAGTGGCGTAGTCGAGCAGATTTCGAGGCGATGTTGCAGAGTCCTGAAACTGCTCCCCAGTTCCAAGCCCTCTCACAGATTGTCACGAGTTTCGAGCCCCATCTCTATGAGGTCGTCTTTGTTGATGAGGCCGTAGCTGACTAAGGTTTTCCTTTTCGCCTCGCATCT
>CAXUEY010000159.1:9067-13778 GCA_964250225.1 uncultured Ktedonobacteraceae bacterium
GCGGCACTGTTTGCTAGCCACATCACACTGGATGGACTCATGCTGAAATTGTTGGGTTATCAGCGTGGCACTGGCAGGAACAGGCATTTTCGTAGGAAAGCCGAACTTCTGCAAGCCCCCTTGCTGGTCAAAGTAGTCTTGAATCGGGCCGGAGATGCTATAGCCGGTATAGACGTAGTAGCGGCCCTCCACACCCATCGGGATAACATATTGTGGCGTATCGGTGGCGAAATAGTTCCACAGATTATCGTAGACCACCGGATGGCCGGAAGTGTCCACATCGCGGGGTGAGGACCAGGTATAGTCCGTCGAGCCGTAGTTCATCAGGTCGCGCATATCGGTCCACCAGTTGTTGGTATGCATCACCACACCAATCAGATGGCGATTATTGCGCGTGACCGACATCACCTGCACAAAGTCATTGACACCATCATAGCCCGTTTTGCCGCCGGTCGCGCCGGGATACCACCAGAGAAACTGATTCTCGTTGAGGATCACGCGGGCAGGATGGTTGACGCCCGCCGCGATCAGATAGGTTCTGCCGCGACTGATTTGCTGAAGCAGGGGAGTGTTTAAGCTGGACTGACCGAGAATAGCCAGGTCGTGGGCACAGGAATACTGGCCGTCATCGAGTAAGCCATGCGGATTCACATAATGCGTATCGAGCATGCCCAGGCTGCGCGCCTTCTGGTTCATCTGCGCCACAAAGTTCTGCACGTTGCCGCCCACCGTATCGGCGATAACCAGAGCCGCGTCGTTACCAGAGACATAGAGCAGGCCATAGAGCAGGTCGCGCAAAGTATACGTTTGCCCTTCTTGCAAGCCAAACAGCGCGCTATCGGCGCTCAGCCCATCAATCTGCTGCTGCATCAGGGGAGAAATAGTCACCGACTGATCGAGATTGCCCTGTTCCGCGGTCAGGAGCGCGGTCATCAGCTTGGTCGTGCTGAGCATAGGCAGGTGCAGAAAGGGATTCTGAGTGTACATCGTCGTCTCGTGGTCTTCATCAAGCAAATAGGCAGAGGTTGCGAAGATGGGAGGCGCGGGATGATCAGTATTGGGCGGAGTGATGACCAGCTCGTGTGGATTCGCGGGATTGACTGGCAGACCTGGCATCGTAGTGTTCTGACCTGTACCTGGATTGGTCGAAGAGCCGGTAGCGTGGAAAAGCACCGGCGCGATAATTAGCGTAAGCATAGTCAGCAGGCCAAGCAAGACCCACATACGTCTGCGCCCCTGCAAGGGTAAACCCATAAACAAGAAACCGCCGCTATGATCGGTGGTAGGGCCAGAGCCAGCGCCGGGCCTTCGACGAGGCATCTTGAGGCGGCGGATGCCCTCCGTCTCCTGCGCGAGCCGACGTGTGGCCCGGCTGCGCCAGGAGAATCGCTCGTGGACGGATGTTTCTGTTTCATCCTCCTCAATTATCGCTGAATCAGGAAAAGGCAACTGCTTATCACGGTCCCGCTTGAGCGAGATGCGGGTGTGATGGTCCGTTTCGTTGTACCACGCGCCGATCTCGTCGGCGCTCTCCAGCCCGGTAAGAGGAAGCATGGTCTGCTGAGCCTTCCTTCTGGTCTGGTGAGGGTAGAGATAGGGTGGAAGCTCATCGTCTTCACGTGTATGCTCCGCCTCCGGGTTGCGAAAGGGCTGCCGGGGATCACGGATTAACTTGCCAGCGAAACGAACATGCACAGATGTCTCGCGGCTCACCTGCCCGTGGTGTGTCTCCACATGGGTATCCAGCAGAACATCAACGCTAGCCTGTTTCAGCGAGGCCCGGCGGACTTTTGGAATCTCCGGGTGCTCATCGCTATAAAAATCCTTGTACTCTCTGACAGCGTCTCTATAGGGAAGCGCGCTCTGACGTGGCGGAACGGCATGCCGAATCTCGGCTTCCTCGCGTTCATTATCGCTGTATTCCTGATCGAATGGGGGTGTATACACTGGACCAAACTACTCCGTCTCTGTCGACTTACTCCTGAGCAGAACGTGCAATACATTGCCGTTCTCAGAAAAGAAACGCGTGCCTATCCGCTTTATCGATGATACAGGCTTTAGTATAGCATGGAATCAAGCATTTGTGACAACTTTGTCTCTCGCTTAGCCATTTTGTATAAACTTCACTCTTTATGACGGACAGGGTCAGCTATGGTAGCGCATCCGTTTACCCATCAGTCCTTTTTTCTCATTGCTCAAACTGCCGCTGGCAAGGGAACTCCTACACTATAATAGCTGCTGGTCAGATTTGGTGATACGCATGCACGCATGCTACAATGCCTGTTGCTGGTCTTTGTCAGCAATTCATCAGCCCTATCTCCCGAAGGAGAATTGTATGAAATTTATTGAAGCTCTGCTCGGCTTTTTGCTGATTCTGATTGTGGCGCTCGATAGTTTTGAGACGGTGATTCTACCGCGTCGGGTAGCGCGCAAGTTTCGTCCCGCGCGTCTGTTCTATACCTTAACCTGGGAAATCTGGTCGGCTATCGGACGCAAATTGCGCTCAGGCAATCGGCGCGAATATTATCTGAGTTTTTATGGGCCATTTTCACTGATCCTGCTCCTGGCACTCTGGGCTACCGGCTTTATTCTCGCGTTTGCCCTCATTCAGTGGGGATTGAGCCTGCCTATCCACACACCTGAGAAAACCGTGGACTTTGGCAGTTACCTGTATCTGAGTGGGACAACGTTTGTCACCCTGGGCCTGGGCGATCTTACACCTATGGACGGCCTTTCGCGTTTCCTGACTGTGATAGAGGCAGGCATGGGCCTGGGCTTTCTGGCCCTGGTCATCAGTTATGTACCCGTGATTTATCAAACCTTTTCGCGCCGCGAGGTTAACATTTCCCTGCTCGATGCGCGTGCCGGTTCGCCGCCCAGCGCGCTGGAAATGTTGCGTCGTAATTACTATCACCAGAATCCCACCGAACTGGTGCAGTATTTGCACGAATGGGAACGTTGGAGCGCGGAACTGCTGGAAAGCCATCTTTCCTATCCCGTTCTCGCCTACTATCGTTCACAACATCAGAACCAATCCTGGTTAGGTGCCATCACGGCAGTGCTCGACAGTTGCGCCCTGCTGATGGCCGGAATTGCTGGCAAACCGGCCAAACCCGTCAAATTTACGTTCGCAATGGCTCGTCATGCCGTGGTCGATCTGGCCCAGGCCTTTGGAGTAGAGCCGATGCTGGGGACGCGCAGTCTCTCCTCTGACGACTTCGCCCACCTGCGTACACAACTGGCCGAGTACGGCATTATGCTCAACGATGGCGAGGCCGTCGAGAAGCGTTTGCAGGAATTGGTGGGGATGTACGATCCCTTTGTCGCGGCCCTGGCTCACTACCTGGTCGTCCCTTTGCCAGAGTGGGTGGCCACATCTCAAGCGCCCGACGATTGGCAAACCAGCGCCTGGGATCACTTGCTGGATACATCCAGGCGCACTGGCGACCTCGTGACACACGGCAAATGACGACTCCCACACGTTGGCAGTCTGTGAGCCTCGCTTGTGTGAGCGGCAAATTTTATGCAGAGGTTGCTCGCAGTACAATAGACGCACCACACGTCTGATCAGGATCGAGCCAGAGCAGTGGTTGCGCGCCACTCACTTCCGCGCAGGCGATCCCGTGTTCATCGAGGTAGCGACGGGCCTGGGCCAGGTCGTTCACCAACAGCGTCATACGATAGACGCTTTCACCAAAGCGCTCCAGATGATCTCTCAGCGCGTTCGGGCCTTTGTCCTCCAGCGCGGGAACAGCCAGTTCAAAAGCCTGGCCGCTGGTGGCCAGGGGAAACGAGACAACCTGCGCACCTAGCCCTTGAGACGCGGCAGAGAAAGGGGTCGAGGGCTGGAGACCATAGATATGGGCGAAACGCTGGCTAGCCTCAGCCAGATCTGCTACCGCGAGGGTGACGCTGTGGATCTGCGTCACGCCCAGGGGATGCTCCGGCGGCGTGCTCCAACCAGCCAGACGCTGACGGCGCTCCTCGCCCACGCTATCGTGCTGAATGAGGAAAGGATAGGGCTGGGTAAGGGTGGCACGCTCGATATGGGAACTCATCCAACCGCGCGAACGGCCCTCGCCACTGCGCAGTTCGCCCGGCGTTGGTCCAAGCAGCGCCACGCCACGCTCCTTGATGGCCTGACTGTCAGCCACAAGGTAATTGGACGAGAGCACAAAATTGAGGTAACCTTCGCCTTTGGCCAGGCGCGCGCGCATACTCTCCTGCGCCTCCTGGGGACGGTCGATGGCAATCAGCTCCAGATACGTATCGCCAATCACGATGATACGATTAGCCGTGCCGCCTGTAGGATGGACACCGCCGCCGCTGGGGATCAGGCCAAGCTTATGCTCAAACGTGTGAGCCGCCGCCGCGAGATCGTGTGTGCCGATGATGATGTGGTCGAGTGAGGTGAACATGTATATCTCCTATTCCATAGTACACAACGCTTTCCCCGTATCCTATCACACAACATCTTACGCTTACACATGGGCCAATCAGGATAGCCATCCCACTTTGCACGTTCGTCTTTTCCCACTCATTGGGGACATGCGGCGGCGATGCTCCATTAGCCCAGACCAGAGCGCCAGCCGCGTGCTAAAATGAAGACGCCGACATTTTTATAATGTTGCTCGTCACAAATGTTGATCGTTGGGAAAAAACCTATGCACCAGTTCAAACGCATGATCCTACTCGGCCTGAGACAGAAACG
>CAXUEY010000160.1:0-13677 GCA_964250225.1 uncultured Ktedonobacteraceae bacterium
TAGTGTTCAATAATTTCTTCAAGCTGCTTTTTGGTGAAAGGAACGCTTTTTGTCGTCATAACGTTTTCTCCTGCTCTATATAGAGTATTTTCATGCCCCTGGCGAACGCTTTTTTGAAAGGCGCCCTGATGGTTGACGTGCCGTGCAGTGATGCTCATCTGTATGGTATCATGCTGAGCAATAGAAGGAGGAAGGTTTAACATGGATAATGTGGACAAGAGAGATAGATTTGCTGAGGATGTCTTTTCCTATCGTGCAACGAAAGATGGCAAAATCTTTCTCTATTGGCGTGGAAAGCAAATCAAGATCTTGAAAGGTTCTGCTGCGCAGGATTTTCTTGCAGATATTGCTGATGTAGATCGGAGGGAGGAGCAGCTGATCATGGCTAAAGTCACTGGAAATTTTAAACACGGAAACGAACGCTAAGATGCCGCTTTTCCCTACTCACGCACTGGGGTCCATCCGCCTTGTTGCCAGCGACCTCGATGGTACGCTGCTGCGGCCCGATGGCAGCGTCTCGCCGCGTACACAGCTCGCGTTACAGCGCGTGCGTGAGGCGGGCATCGTGGTTGTGCTGGTCAGCGCCCGCCCACCACGCGCGCTTCACCAGATCGCGCAGGCTGCGAACATTGGCGGTCTGGCGCTCTGCTGCAACGGGGCCGTGCTCTATGACCTGGACACCGATACTATCGTGAGCAGCGCGACAATCCTGCCCACACAGGCACAGTGGCTGGTCGAGGCGCTACGGGCCACGCTGCCAGAACTACTTTTCGCGGTGGAGGACGGGTTAGGCGTCACCTGCGAACCCGGTTATTACGCCAGTTTTCCGCATCGAGATGAACTGCGCGTGGCCGATCCCTGCTATGCCGAACCAGCGGTCAAACTAATAGTACGCCATCCGGCCTATATGCCAGAGGAGTTCCACGCGCAGGTAGTTTCGCTGGTGGGCGCGGCGTATAGCGTAACCTATTCGGGTGGTCCCTTTCTGGAAATCGCCACAGCCAGCGTCACCAAAGCCGCAACCCTGGCCCAACTCTGCGCAGAATTGGACATTGAGGCACGCGAGGTCATGGCCTTTGGGGACATGCCCAACGACCTCTCCATGTTGCGCTGGGCCGGCTATAGCGTCGCCGTCGCCAATGCCCATCCCCTCGTGCTGGAGGCCGTACACGAGGTCACGCACTCGAATGCAGAAGATGGGGTTGCGCTTGTGCTGGAACGCCTGGCTTAATCCAGGTACTGATACGCTGGCAGCGTCAAAAACTCCACAAAATTGTCGTCGGTGATGATCTGGTCGAGGATTTGCGCGGCCTGACCAAATTTGCGCCTGTCGAATTCCTCTGCACCCAGGGCAGCCTTGCTCTTCTCCAGCTCCTCCATAGCCAGGGTGCGGAAGAGGGCGCTGGTGACTTTGCGTCCATCGTCGAGCTGGCCCAGGGAATGGTGAATCCACTGCCAGACCTGGGCGCGGGCGATTTCGACGGTGGCGGCGTCCTCCATGAGGTTGTTGATCGGCACGCAGCCGAGGCCGCGCAACCACGATTCGAGGTATTGCAGGCCCACGCTGATATTGTTGCGCAGGCCGACCTCGGTGATCGTCCCCTCCGGCACTTTGAGCAGGTCGGCGGCGGTGACATGCACGTCGTCGCGCTGACGGGCGACCTGGTTGGGCGTGGGCATGGCGGCGTCGAACTCGGTCATTGCGATGGCGACCAGGCCGGGGTGCGCGACCCAGGTACCGTCGTGCCCGTCGGTGGCCTCGCGGCGTTTGTCGGCGCGCACTTTGTCCAGGGCCTCTTCGTTGGCCTGGGGGTCGTTCTTGATAGGGATCTGCGCGGCCATGCCTCCGATGGCGTGGGCGTTGCGCCGGTGGCAGGTCTTGATAGCCAGCAGCGAGTACGAGCGCATAAAGTGCGTGGTCATGGTCACCTGGGCACGATCAGGGAAGAGAAATTCAGGAATATTACGGAACTTCTTAATGGCGCTAAAAATGTAGTCCCAGCGCCCACAGTTGAGGCCTGCTGAGTGCTCGCGCAGTTCGTAGAGAATCTCGTCCATCTCGAAGGTGGCCAGGATGGTCTCGATCAGCACGGTGGCTTTGATCGTACCCTGTGGAATATGCTGGAGATCCTGGGCCATGACAAAAATGTCGTTCCACAGACGCGCCTCCAGATGGCTCTCGATTTTAGGCAGATAGAGATACGGGCCGCTCCCTTTGGCGAGCAGGGGACGCACATTGTGGAAGAAGAAGAGCGCGAAGTCGAAGATGCCGCCCGAAATAGGCTGCCCATCGACGAGCACGTGCTTCTCCAACAGGTGCCAGCCGCGCGGACGCACAATCAGGGTGGCAATCTGCTCGTTTAGCTTATATTCTTTCCCTTCGGGGCTGCGATAGCTGATCGTCCCGGCCACAGCATCGCGCAAGTTGATCTGACCCTCGATGGTGGCCTCCCAGGTGGGAGAGTGCGAATCCTCAAAATCTGCCATATAGGTTTTCGCGCCCGAATTCAGGGCGTTAATGACCATTTTACGATCAACGGGACCGGTGATCTCGACGCGCCGGTCCTGCAAATCGGCTGGTTCGGGCGCGATAGTCCAGGCGTCCTGGCGAATGTGCGCGGTCTCCGGCAAAAAGTCTGGCAACTGGCCCGCGTCGATTTCGGCCTGGCGCTGCACACGGCGCTGGAGCAACTCTTCGCGGCGGGGAGCAAAGGCCCGCACTAACGCGGCGACAAAATGCAGTGCCTCCGGGGTCAGGATCTGAGCAAATTCTGGGCTGACAGGACCGACAATTTCGATGCCGCCCTGAGATGTTGTTGAGGTCATAATACACGTTCCTTTCGCATCGTGCCAGCAAGGGAGGAGACAACCATTTTCTTCCAGCATATCTTCTCCGGGCATGGAAAAGCAAATACAGGTATGTTTCATTTTTTGACGCTGAATACCACCAACCCCCACAGGCGCTGAATACCACCAACCCCCACAGGCCAGGCAAGCTGGCCTGCTACGCCTGACGGAGTATCGGGGCTAGCCCGATACTCCGTCAGGTTGACGTTCTCTGGTGAACACCCAGTCTCGCAGGGATGTGTTGCAGAGCTTGCCTCTGTACCACGTCACGCGTAGCAGGCCAGCTCGCCTGGATTATGCTCCCTTAGTGGAACTGCTCCGCCTCGGTTGAGCCGGTCAGGGCTGTGGTGGACGAGAGGCCACCGGCGATAACCTGGGCCACCTCGTCGAAGTAGCCAGTGCCAACCTCGCGCTGGTGTTTGGTCGCGGTATAGCCCTGCGCTTCTAGAGCGAACTCGGCCTGCTGGAGCTTGGAGTACGCGGCCATGCCGTGGTCGCGGTAGCCGAGAGCCAGCTCGAACATGCTGTAGTTGATGGCGTGGAAACCAGCCAGGGTCACAAACTGGAATTTATAGCCCATCTTGCCCAGCTCTTGCTGGAAGCTCGCGATAGTCTTCTCATCCAGCTTTTTACGCCAGTTAAACGAAGGCGAGCAGTTGTAGGCCAGCAGCTTGCCGGGATACTGCGCGTGAATGGACTCGGCGAAGCGGCGCGCCTCCTCGATGTTTGGCTCAGAGGTCTCGCACCAGATCAGGTCGGCGTAGGGAGCGTATGAGAGCCCGCGCGCGATGGCCGAGTCGAGGCCGCCACGAATGCGGAAGAAGCCCTCTGGCGTGCGTTCGCCGGTCAAAAACGTGTGGTCCGCCGGGTCGATATCGGTGGTCAGCAGGTGCGCGCCATTGGCATCGGTGCGCGCAACGACGAGCGTGGGAACGCCCATCACGTCGGCGGCGAGGCGGGCCGCGACGAGGTTTTTCACCGCGTTTTGCGTGGGGATCAGGACTTTGCCACCCATGTGGCCGCATTTTTTCTCAGAGGAGAGCTGGTCCTCGAAGTGGACGCCGGACGCACCGGCTTCGATCATGGCTTTCATCAATTCAAAGACATTCAAGGGACCGCCAAAGCCGGCCTCGGCATCGGCGACGATGGGCGCGAACCAGTCCGTATTGCCCGTGCCCTCGCTGTGCTGGATCTGGTCGGCACGTTGCAATGCCTGGTTGATCTTGCGCACAACTTCCGGCACGCTATTGGCCGGGTAGAGGCTCTGATCGGGATACATCTGCCCGGCCAGGTTTGCGTCTGCCGCGACCTGCCAGCCGCTCAGATAGATGGCCTTCAGACCTGCCTTGATCTGCTGGACCGCCTGGTTTCCGGTCAGCGCGCCTAGAGCGTTGATAAACGACTCGGTATGCAACATCTCCCAGAGCCGCTCGGAACCCAGACGCGCCAGGGTGTGCTCAATCTGCACCGAGCCACGCAAACGTACCACATCCTCGGCGCTATAGGGTCGGGTCACGCCCTGCCAGCGCTGCTCATCGCGCCAGCTCGCCGTCAGCTCCGCCACCTGCTGCTGACGCGAAGAAGACTGTCCATTGCCATTGAATGTATGCCTACCATTGCCGTTCTCATGTCCGCTCATAATTATGTCCTTTCCTTGATATACAAACGCCATTGTATATGAACGCGATGTTAGCGATTCGGATGGGGTTGTCCCATGTCTATAGTAAAGGGTAGCATGAAATTCCGGCCAGGGTCCAGGTTTTAGCTTCAGAGGTCGTGAAGGTTTGTATAGGTGAATGGTTATATATTGTTAGCAACTTTACTCCAGAGGTTTGTATCCATAGGCGATATCATCCCAGACGAAGACGGCATCTCCTCCCGCCGATTTTCCCCTCTCCAAACTCTCTTCAATGTTTGCCATAACGAGAGCACGCACTCTTTTCACCGCAATACCAGCGGGATAGCGTTGCAATAAGCCCTCTAGTTTCCGGGAGGAATAAGAAGATAAACCTGAATGAGTAGTCACCCGCGCTACTTCCAGCATATTTTCTGGCAGGGCTGGACGGCCAGGAGCTGCATCAGAGAGGCTGATACGATATGGAGTCTGCAGGATTTCTCTGAGTTGCCGCGCTAGATTGCATGCCTCTTCAAACGCAATTCCCGGCAAAAGGAAGTAATACCTGTCGGCAGATATATGAAAAATTTTGCCTGAAGTATAGGTATCTGAAACGCGCAGCCGCCCCTTCATGCGTATACCCACCTCGTGGCTGAGATTTTTTGCAACGATGTTACCATATTTCAGAGCAATGCGGCTCTGGTTATCAATATCAACCGAGATAATCGACAGGCCATCAATCCCCTCTCCCTCGGCAACAAACTGCTCCGCTGGTGCTAGTCGCGGTCGCTGCTGAATGTTGTGCAGAAACTGTTCAACCTCACTAATAAAATCTGTTTCCGAGGCGAAATCCTGGAAGGTTGGATCGACTATGACTGGAGCAGTCACGAGATTCCCCAGTTTCCCGGAGACCTGACGGCGAGCCTGGGAAGTGAGGAGTTGTTCTTCCACCATTCTGCTCATCACGCGCAAAGCCCGTTGTTGAGCGAGCGAGAAGACCTGCTTATGGGCAGAGGCGATATAGAGGACAGCCGCGGCTATGCCGCGTTCGCCCATGATAGGAATGGCCAGGGCGGAATGCGTGGCTATTTCTACGATGGGGGTAGCTGATACATCTAAAGTGTTGCGTGAAACGGTGGGCAATTGATAGGTTGTCATCGTTTCGCCGGGCAAGGTCTCCTCGAAATAGACCACCTGCCCGC
Organism: uncultured Ktedonobacteraceae bacterium; assembly: GCA_964250225.1. Classification (GTDB taxonomy): domain Bacteria; phylum Chloroflexota; class Ktedonobacteria; order Ktedonobacterales; family Ktedonobacteraceae; genus Paraktedonobacter. The sequence continues at coordinate 5,665 of CAXUEY010000160.1, forward strand.
TCTGGAACGCTTTCAGACTTAAACTATCGGTCTGCCTGGGATTGACGACACTCCTACCGATTTCGTAAGGTGAGCGGTGCGTCTGTGCGCGCACCACCAGACTTTGCTGCTGGACTGGCAAACTGGCATCGGTGGGCAACAGGACGGCACAAAAATGCCAGTAATCCGGTCCGTCGCTGGTCTGGCCACCCAGCTCAATCACGCGTTCCAACAGTGAGTTCAGAATCAGATCGCCGGCTATATGGGAAGCGCGCTCAAGATCTTGCGCCTGATAGACCCAGTTGCGCATATTATATTCAAAACACACTTGCCACGTATTTTGATGCATATACACCAGATTGAGAATGCGCCGCACGGTCTCAACCAATTCAGGAGAGAGAGAAAGAGGTCTGGCGCGCCGTTGCACCGCGATCACCACATTCTCTAACACTCTATCTTCGGGCGCGCTCGGTCCCTGGGCAGGCAGCAATGTTTCCAGGCGAAAGTCGCTGGAAAACTCAAATGCAGGTGCGGCATCGAGAAACGTGTAGAACGAGCGGTTAGCGCTAACCCAGCCAATCAGGGAAGGTCCTATACGCGGCAAATCTGCTGGGGTATGGATCTCGCTGGCCAGCCTACGATCTTCCAAAGGCAGAATCAGCGCGGCAAGCGTATCAGGTATACGCTCACAGAGCAGGGCCAGCGAGATACGCAGCGCTTGAGCCACAAAGTAGCGCCAGAATTCTTGCTGCTCCATCGTTTCCACATAACGGTCAATAGGAAGCTGATCCGCCTGGCGTGGACCTATACCTGTCTCAATGCCCGGATTTTCCTGATGCGAGGAACCCTCCAGCCAGAGCGTATTGATATCCAGGGGGATATCGCCTGGCGCGTATCCCTGGTCTATAAGTTCACGGATGATCGCCAGTTTATCCAGTTCCGCGGGCGAGTATTGGCGGTGTCCACTCGAACCCTTCCCGTCCTGTGAGAGCAATCCTCTATCCGTTTGCAACAACCCACGCTTCTCCCATTCCCGTAACTGGCTCTCACTAAAATCGAATAGACTGGCCGCCCGGCTGATCGTCACCGTGGCCTTTGAGCGTGCCTCCTGGATATTCTTCCAGATACGCGTTTGTACTTCGCTCTGGCGCAGATGTTCCTTGATATCCTGCTGGTTGCGTTTATGCACTGTTGTCTCCTACATGTGAACAGAACACTTTTAGGATGATGACCCTGAGATTATCTCATAACTGCTAAACGACTCCCACATTATTTCAGTCACACATTTCTCTATCTCAAAAAAAGTCGTTAAAAGCAGCGTTCTATCAGCTACATTATACAAGGAAACTTACTTTCAGCTCACCTCTATTTTAAGACTTTAGTAATGTGTTGTCAAATGCTATCTCTTCCCTTGAAGTACAGCGCGAGAGCAATACTCCTGGCATAATATCCCTGTTTCTCATAACTCTGCCATGAGAAGAAAAACTGCTCTTCATAGATGCTCTATGCTCCTAAAATGGTGAAGTATTTTGATGGATAGTCAGAAAAACTTCTTATTCGCCCTGACTATTTGCGTTTTTTAGTAAAAAATGTTTAGTACACTACCATAATCGTCATAATTTTTCTCTTGATATAGCTATATCCTTAAACCATGGCATTCCCTCACCTGGAATATTTCAGGTTAATGGTGGTTTATATCTTGATGTACTTGACAAAATTTATTCTCTCATGTTATTCTTAAAAAGTAGAACACATATAACCTCAGATTAACCGAGATTTTTCTTTAGATTTACTGAGGTTGCTAGTCAAGCAGCGTAGGATAATTGAGTATCGTAGAGCATCGGTAATATATTTTGCTCAGCGAGCAGATGAAGGAGCATCCGTATGCAACCCAGCGCGAACATTCCCCTTAGCTGTGAAGATGATCTGGAGAACCAGGACCTGTGGATGAAATTGTACCATCAACTTTTGTCCCTGGCGCAAAAGTGGGTCTATCGTTCCGGCGTACCAATCTGGCGCGGTCAGGAGTACGACGTGGCCTGTGATATTGTGCAAACGACGCTCGAACGCGCCTTTGTCTCTATGCGTAAAGCGCTACAACAAGGTGTGCCTGTCTTTTTTCCAGACCATTTGGCTGCGGTCATCGCGAAGCGTTACTTCATAGATTTGCAGCGCCACGAGCAACGCCTGCAACATTTTTCTTCTGACGAGGAAACGCCAGGTGGACGCTTTACGCTGAATAATCTAGTTGATCCAACGGAAGAGGCTTCTGAGCAGTTGTATGAAGAAGAATTGCTGTGCCATTCCGCCAGGTATATAGCTTGCTTCTCGCACAAGCTGCGGGAAGCTATCCTGGTTGATCTCGCCAATCGCACACATTTTAGCGCGGACCCTACGGTTCTGCAGCGGGCCTTTCTGACGGTGGGTATCCGTTTGCAAGAATATCAGCGTCCCCCATCCAGCGATCAAGATGAACGCAACAGGCAATCAGCTCTGCGACACCTGGGCTATAAGCGAGTGAGGACACACCTGGCGCTCGGCCAGCAAAAGCAGGAGAGTGTGAGCAGAAGCAGCAGATAGCGTTTAGATGCGCTCTGCCATCTCTGCTCATCCGTTCTCCAAACGTCTAGTTCGCCAGTTCAGCGCGTCGTTCGCGCAGTTTGCTGACGCGTTCTTGTAGTTCAGCCAGTCTGTCGCGTTCTTTTTGCACAACCTCTGGTTTGGCGCGGGTGACAAAGGATTCGTTGGCCAGCTTGCCCTGGATGCGCGCAATCTCCTGCTCACTGGCGGCGCTCTCTTTATCCAGGCGGCCCAGCTCTTTGCCGATGTCGAGCAGACCGGCCAGGGGCAGGTAGATCTCGACGGAGCCAGCAAGCAGGCTCATGGATTGTTGCGGCTTCTCAGCTAACTGCGCGTGCCACTGCGGTTGCTCGGTGCGCGCCAGAAACTCGATCAGCGCGGCCTGCGCTCTGAGCATCTCTAACTGACTGCCAGCCACCAGAATGACTGGCACGCGTCTGGCCGTCTCAACATTCGCCTGATTGCGCGCGTCGCGGATACGCGCGACGATCTCTTGCAACAACTCAAACTCGCTTGCCGCGCTTTCGTCCAGCGCTGCGCCATTGCTCAGCGGCCACGAGGCGACGATCAAGGCGGGGGCTGGCCACTGCGTTTTTTCGGGCACACTGGTGCGGTAGAGATGCTGCCAAACTTCTTCGGTGACAAAGGGCATGAAGGGGTGCAGCAGGCGCAGACTCTGGTCGAGTACAGCTCGCAGGATACCAGCGGTGGCGCGGCGCGCAGCCTCGTCGCCTTCGCGCAACTGCACTTTAGCGATCTCGACGTACCAATCGCAGTAATCGGACCAGAAGAAGTCGTTGATCTGGCGTCCGGCCTCGCCCAGTTGGAACTCGTTGATTAAGCGCGTGACCTCGCCGGTCAGATGGGTCAGCCGGTGTAGTATCCAGCGGTCCGCCAGAGTAGTGGGCCGTACAGCCTCGATGGATGGCACGCCCTCGCCGATCTCAGCCGTGGCCATCATGACGAAGCGCGAGGCATTCCAAATTTTGTTGGCAAAGTTGCGGTTACCAACGATGCGTTCAGGCACCAGCTTCATATCGTTGCCAGGCGTGCTGCTGGTGGCCAGAGTGAAGCGCAGAGCATCGGTGCCGTACTCGTCCATGACCTCCAGCGGATCGATGACGTTGCCCTTCGATTTGCTCATCTTCTCGCCCTTCGCGTCGCGCACCAGGCCGTGCAGATAGATGGTCTGGAAGGGCACCACGCCCAGGAAGTGGATGCCCGCCATAGCCATGCGCGCAACCCAGAAGAAGATGATGTCGTAGCCCGTCTCCATGACCGAGGTTGGATAGTAGCGCTGCAAATCGGCGGTGATATCCGGCCAGCCCAGCGTGCTGAACGGCCAGAGCCAGGAGCTAAACCAGGTATCGAGCACATCTTCGTCCTGGCGCAACTGTGTGCTCTCGCAGCGCGGGCAGGTGCTGACATCCTCGCGACTGACGGTCATCTCGCCGCACTCGTCGCAGTACCAGACGGGGATGCGATGACCCCACCAGAGCTGGCGCGAGATGCACCAGTCGTGAATATTCTCCAGCCAGTCCATGTAAGTCTTGTTGAAGCGTTCCGGCACGATCTTCATCAGGCCAGCCTTGACCGCGCCCATTGCTGGTGTAGCCAGGGGAGCCATCTTCACAAACCACTGTTTGGAGATCAGCGGCTCAACCGGTGTGTCACTGCGCTGGCAGCGGCCCAGCGGCACAGTGTATTCTTCGATCTTCACGATCAGGCCCAGGCTTTTGAGTTCTTCAATAAGATTTTTGCGCGCTTCATAGCGGTCCTGCCCGGCGTAGTGCGCGGCCTCAGCGGTCATCTTGCCATCGAAGCCGATCACCTGCACGCGTGGCAGGTTGTGGCGCTGGCCGATCTCAAAGTCAGTGGGATCGTGCGCGGGCGTGACCTTGACCGCGCCCGTGCCAAAGCTGGCATCCACGGCCTCGTCGCCCACAATCGGGATCTCGCGCCCGATCACCGGCAGGATGGCCAGGCGCCCGATGATTTTCTCGTAGCGTGGATCTTTGGGATTGACCGCCACAGCCGTATCGCCGAGAATCGTCTCCGGGCGAGTCGTCGCCACGCTGATATACTCGGTGGTGCCAGTCTCGCCCTCCAGCGGCTTGAGTGGGTAGCGCACATAGGTCAACGTCCCCTGCGTATCGACGTGGTTGACCTCCAGATCAGAGAGCGCGCTCATACAGACAGGGCACCAGTTGATGATGCGCTCGCCGCGATAGATCAGCCCCTCTTCATACAGGCGCACAAAGACCTCGCGCACCGCCTTTGAGAGACCTTCGTCCAGGGTAAAGCGTTCGCGTGACCAGTCGCAGGACGTGCCCAGACGCCGGTGCTGGTCCTGGATGCGGCTCTTATACTGTCCCACCCACTGCCAGACGCGTTCCAGAAAGGCCTCGCGCCCGACCTTATGGCGGTCCGTGCCCTCTCTGGCGAGCTGGCGTTCCACCACGGTCTGGGTAGCGATGCCCGCGTGATCCTCGCCCGGCACCCAGAGCGTATCATCGCCGCGCATGCGATGGTAGCGGATCAAAATATCCTCAACCGTCGCCGTAATCGCGTGACCCAGGTGCAACGCCCCCGTCACATTCGGCGGCGGCATACTAATCACAAATGTTGGCCTGCCCGCGGCCTCTGGATGCGGCTTAAAGTAACCCTCCTCTTCCCAGAAACGGTACCATTTGCCCTCAACCGCCTGCGGCTCATACGCCTTCGGCAACGACATCTTCTCCTGCTCGATCATTGTATCTCCTGAACGATCCCGTGGACCATTACTCCAAAAAACGCTCCTATCAGACAACACAAAAAGCCCTTTCCTCGCAAGGACGAGAAAGGGCCTCGTGGTACCACCTTGTTTCGATCAGCGCCCACGAGAGAGCACAGTGATCCTCAATCTTACGCGTTAACGGGCGTCCCGTGCAAATGGCTCCCAGGCGACCTTCGGACGCATTCACTCCCGGAAAGGCTTGCAGCCACCGACCTTCCCTCTCTGCTGGAGCACGCGATCTACTCCTCCTGCTCAATGCCGGATATGTATTCTCTGAGGTGTAGTGTAGAGGGTAGAAAGTGTGCTGTCAAGGGGAGGAATAGCGTATAATAAAGCCACAACTGAGAACGTTGAGTAACTAATTTTTAGGAGTGGGTAGACATGGATGATAGCGAATTGCTGGCGCTTTTGAATGACCTCGAATCGGATCGTGTTGAGCGCAAAGCCTCCATAGCTGACCACGATAAAATCTGCGAAGCAATTTGTGCCTTCGCCAACGATCTGCCAGCTTACCATCGCCCAGGTGTGCTTTTTATTGGGGTCAGTGATAATGGCAACTGTGCTAACCTTCCTATCAACGACAGATTGCTTCTCACTCTTTCTGAGTATCGCTCGAATGGCAATATTCTGCCTTTCCCCACCATCACTGTGCAAAAAAAGGTGCTCAATGGTTGTGAAATGGCTATCCTTATCGTCGAACCATCCGATGCACCGCCGGTACGCTTTCGAGGACGCGTTTGGATACGCGTTGGGCCACGTCGAGCCATTGCAACTCAGCAGGAAGAACGTATCCTCACTGAAAAACGACGAGCAAGCAATTTGCCCTTTGATATTCAGGAGGTACCAACAGCTACAATAGATGATCTTAACCTGGACTTATTCAAAAATATATACCTGCACCTGTATTCAATGTGAACAATTATAATATCCTGGTAACGCTAAGGAGGCAAGTATGAACGTTCCAATTATAGCGTTTTTTAATAACAAGGGTGGAGCAGGTAAAACCTCACTTATCTATCATCTAGCATGGATGTACGCTGATCTAGGAATACGAGTTATAACTGCTGATCTCGATCCTCAAGCCAACCTGACAGCAGTATTTCTCGAAGAAGAACGCTTAGAATTACTCTGGCCAAAAGGCAACCATTCCGATACTATTTATGGCTGCATCAGCCCTTTGCTTAAAGGTAGCGGAGATATAGCAAAGCCTCATCTAGAATATATAGAAGACCAAATGTCGCTCTTCCCTCCAGCGATAGCTCTTCTGAGCGTTGGATTGGCCGTATCCCTCAGGAATATAGGGAGTCCGTGCTGGATGAATCGGCAAGCGAGAACGTGGCTGTGGCAGATGATCCCAACCACCTTGCCTTACTCAAACACTATCGCAGCCTGATGCCATTAGCCCAGGAAGCTCATAAGCCTATGTTCCACCTCAAGCCAGCCGATGGTGCTCTAGGATCACATATGCAGGCGGTTCATAGTGCGTATAAAGAGTTTGACGCGCTAGCCCGCGCAATTGCCGAGCGCGTCAATCTCATCATTCCAACAAGATGAGGGCAAAAAGTCCTGATTACATTCTCTCAGCAACCTCAACCACCCTTCCAACGTAGATACGATATATCGAATTCTTGCAATGGAAGGATCGCGTGTGATGGCAAAAGACACTCCACGTATCAATAGATTTTCGCAGATGGTGCGCTTCGTCAGGGTCGCCAGACTGCTTCTCTGGACCCTCTGGGTTATTTATCATGAGCGTAAACGTGTGATTCGCGCCCACGAGCGTGGCAATACTAATGTACGGCCCAATGTTGAGGTGCTGGTAAAGGTGCTGGTAGCTTTTCGGCAGACGGCCATTGAGCTGGGGGTGCTGATGATCAAGCTGGGCCAGTTTCTGAGTGCGCGCGCGGATATTCTGCCCGAACAGGCGCTGGCAGCCCTGGCAGAGTTGCAGGACGAGGTGCCCCCGGAACCTTTCAGCCACGTGGTCGCGGTCATCGAGGCGGAGCTGGGTCAGCCGGTGGATAAAATCTTCAGCATGTTAGAGCGCAAAGCCACAGCCGCGGCCTCGCTGGGCCAGGTTCACAAGGCCACACTCGCCTCGAACGGCGTGCAGGTCGCGGTCAAGGTCCAGCGCCCCAATATCGATCAACTTGTACGCATGGATCTGAGCACGCTGAAGTTTGTGATCTGGGTGATTAACAAATTTGTGGACACCAGCGAATTTATCGACCTGATGGGCGTATATCGCGAATTCAAGCGCACGGTCTACGAGGAGATCGACTATCTCACCGAGGCCAACAACGCCAAAGGCTTCCGCGAGATGTTTGAGAATGATCCAACTATCTATATCCCACGCATCTATGAGGAGTATACCTCGCGTCGGCTGCTGGTTCTGGAATGGGTTGACGGCATCAAGATCAACGATTATGCCGCGCTAGAGGCTGCTGGAATTGATCGACTAGAAGTAGCGAACCGCACGGTGCAAGCCTATTTTCACCAGTTTTTCAAATCTGCCTTTTTTCACGCTGATCCCCACCCCGGTAATATCTTTGTGCAGCCCGGCACGCCTGAAAGTGGCCCGGTCATAGCTTTCGTGGATTTCGGCATGGTGGGATCACTCACTAAACAGATGAAAAAGGCCATGAAGGATCTGTTTCTGAGCTTTATATTGCGCGACT
>CAXUEY010000161.1:0-13662 GCA_964250225.1 uncultured Ktedonobacteraceae bacterium
TCTCGGTATTGGTGCGCTTGCTGGGATCGAAACGGCGCGCAATGCCAAAGTCGATCATCTGCACATTATCGTCGGGTGTGACCATCACATTGCCCGGTTTGAGGTCGCGCAGAATAATCGGCGGCACACGCGAATGAATATAACTCAGTGCCTCGCAGACCTGCATCATCCACCTGACCACCTTCTGCTCCTCCAGAGGCGCGTTGGTGGTCTCCAGGATCTTCTCCAGACTCCTGCCCGGCACGAACTCCATTAAGAAGTAATAGTTGCCATGCTCCTGAAAGCTCACACCCAGCGACGGGATACGCGGATGCTTCAGGTCGTAGAGCAGATCGATCTCTTTATTAAAGCGCTCGATAGCAGTTTTGCGCTCGTCCTCAGAGGTATTCGGGTTAATCAGCAGCTCTTTCACCGCCCAGAAGCGTCCAGGCCGGTCGAGCTGCTCTACTTTATAGACAGTCCCCATGCCCCCTTCCCCCAAAACCTGCACAATTTTAAATTTTCTATCGAGAACGGTACCTATAGTGAGCGGCATAACGTCAAAATCCTTAACTGACTAACTAACGCGCACAACAACGGCACTGATATTATCTTCGCCACCATTGTCGTTAGCCAGCTTAATGAGCGTATCACACGTTGTATCAATTGTCCCCGCTTCGCTCAAGGTTTTGAGCAGCAAAGGCCCGCGCACCATCTCCCACAGACCATCCGAGCAGAGCAGCAATTGATCGCCGGATTGAAGGGTGTGATGAAAGACATCCGGGTCCACATGCTTATGTCCGGCTCCCAGAGAATGGTAGATCAGGTTGCGCTGTGGGTGGGTGTATGCCTCGTCGGGAGAAATTTGGTTGGTCTCAACCAGTTTGGCAACCAGAGAGTGGTCTTTCGTCAGAGGAGACAACTCGCCGTTGCGCAGGAGGTAGGTGCGACTATCGCCAATATTCGCGATATGCGCCTGCCCATCGCGCACCAGGACCATTGTCACCGTGCAACCCAGGCCGCGCGCGCCGCTGTGCTCTTCTCCATAAGCCAGAATGGCCCGGTTGGCCTTGCGCAAGGCGTCCTTGAGCAGCTCTTTCATCGTGCTGGCCGCGTCCGGCAGTTTGCGTGTTTTGCGTCTCTTCGCCGGATCAATCAGGATCGTGGCATCCTCATCGTCGTCGTCGGGCACCACGCGATCTAACTTGATGGTTTCCTGCTCCGAGATGGGGGGAAGCCTGATGGTTGGCTGGTCGTACACCGGCACAAAACACTGTTTGAGCGTATCGCTGATCTTCTCAACCGCGATGCGACTGGCGACTTCGCCAGCCTGGTAGCCGCCCATGCCATCGGCGACAATAAAGAGGCCAGCCTGACCATCCTTCGTGACAAACGCGTAGGCATTGTCCTCGTTTTGTTCACGCTGCCGGCCTGTATCGGTCTTATAAGCGGCGGTCAATTGTACTGACATAACAGATCCCTCACAAAATGCGTTTTAACATCTGGTAATACGCCCAATATAGCATATCTGATTCGGCATGACAAATTCTTTTATCCGGCTTGATAGGCCGATATACCTCAATGGCTATTCCCATATCCACTGCTCAACGGTGTGAACTACTTTCATATACGCGAGCGAGCGTAGGAAGTTGCAGATCAATCAATACTTGAGGGAGTAGAAAGCGAAGCCATCCACGCCCTCAAGTATTGATTGATCCCGACCAACCGAGTTGACCGGGCCGAGCAGAACCGAGAGCGTGGGCATACGCGCAGCCTTCAGCGCGGACCAGGGGGGCAAGAGAGTGAGCGCTCATCTCACACCGCCTGGCGATTCTTTAGAATAGAGTTTACCAGTGCAATAAACACAAAAACGTTGGGAATCCTGGAGACTATCGTCGTTGACCAGTTCAGCCATTTGTCCTCTTTTCTCACTGTCACGACGCCCCGGTTCACGCCAATCCCCGTAATCTGGCTCCAGGGCAGCGCCTCTCGCCCATTACTTATTCCCTGCTGGCTGATGCTTAGTGGGCCGAAGGTGATGGTGTTGCCGGCGTTATAGGCGTTCAAGACCTCTGGCATAAGGGCCGCGGTAATCTGGTGGCTCAGCGTATTGCCCAGATCCTCAATGTTGCCAAATCTGTCGTTGATGATCACCTGCCGACCATCTTTCCCACGCACCGTGTATTTATGCGTGGTGCCAGTGTAGATGCCGTTGGTGCGGTGCCGCGTCACAGCCTGCCACATCGCCTCTACCTGATCCCAGCGAAACGCTTCAATCGTGCCCCGTTTGAGAACAAAGCCCTCCGTGCAGATGTAAACGCGCCACGAACGACACAGTATCGGTATGAAGATCATATACAGCGCCAGGCCAAAGAAGAACAGGCCCAGCAGCACGAAAAGGACTAGCGCGCCAGGGGTGCCAGCAGTGAAGGCAACCCCTAAAAAGACCACACCCAGGACCACACCTACCACCAACCAGACGATCATCGCCCACACTGTGATGCGCACCTTATACTCGTTCTGAGGCATACCCAACTGATACGTTGTGGCCAGTAGCTCCGCTTCAGGTGACAGTTGCGGAGGCTGCAATATATGCATTGGTTGTTCCATAGATGGTATCCTTCCTTAATGATAGAAAAATTCCTCGCTATGCCTGTTTCCCCAGGGGATCATAATTGCCTGGGGGTTATGTTAGCCCGGAAAAAAAGTGGGCGTACAGGGATAGAATGAAAGCCTGCTCTGCGTGATGCAAATATATCATAGTTTAGGAAGTGCGGGCAATAGTGGCGCGAACCCAATCTACCCTCAGCGGGCTGATATGCCTGGAGTGTTTGCTTGCGCGAAAAGAAAAAGAGTATCATCTACCATGAAGGGACCAGAGGCAGGTGATACTCTAAATGGCGGGTGCTTTTAGCAGATTGCACAGCCCTCAACCACAGCAAGGTTCCAGATCACTGGAGAAGAATAAACGCAGGCTACCAGTTACATGTCTACAACTAATCATCTGATTATTATCGGCAATCATACGCTCTCTCTATTCACAAACGACTGTTTCATCTGGCACACTCCATACCACTCAAAGACCAGAGCCGACGTATCAGGCAGTTTCTGGTAGTAGGTTAACTCTTGTGCGCCCCTCGTCGGAAAGATCTCGACAATGGTACTGGCAAGGTATTCCAGTTCTTCTCCCAGGATCAGGTCGATGTCGTGTTCTTCACACGCGGCCAACGCCTCTACCGTGGGAATACGTTGGAGCACCGCGTGTACATATCGTAAGATGGCCGCGTAACACTCCCAGGAATTGGCGAGCGTACCCGACGCTATTGACCGCTGGTGGAGTTGTTCCAGCAGTTCAGAATGAACACTCATCGTATCTCATTCATCCTTTCACATACTTCATCAGTTGCAGCCTCTTCTCCTATCTGCCTGGAAAGTTCCACGAAACAAGCGTCGATGGCGCGATAGCGGTTCATGATGATCTCATGGCTGGCACACCTGGCAAAGCCGTGTTTGATCTGCTGCAACGCCTCTATTTCCAGATCGATCCGCTCCCTGAGTAATGCAACCTCGCTTTGGTTGGCCATTGGACCCTCCTCAAAATTTGCATGACACCTGCTGAAGTTTTGCATGATTTCTGCTATACTTCAGATGTCAGCATATGTATTTCTAAAAATAAGGATACACAATGTTTCATTTACTGACCGTCCCATATCAGACTTTTTTCGTTCCATAACAGCCCCAATCAGTTGTACCAAATATGTACCAAAATCTTGGTAAAAGCTCTTATTCCCTTGATTAGTGTGAACGAATTAATGCACAATACTAGAGCGGATGGATTAATGCACACTTTGGAGGGAATTGTGAGATGCCGCAGCCAAATGACAAGCTCAGAATGGCTCGGAAGCAGCGCAACTGGTCGCAAGAGCAGGCAGCGGCTGCAATAAGAGTTGAACGGAAAACGTATATCAGGTGGGAGCGAGGATTGAACTTTCCTCAGCCTGGAACACTGGACCTCGCGTGTCGAGCTTTTGGTTTGTCAGCGGCGCAACTCGGCTTCTTGGATGCTGAACAAGAGTCGGAGAAAGGCGTGAGAGCGAGCGATCCCTCAGTGCGTCAGCCGCAGAATAAGTGTGACATTGACTTAGATGCGTCTATCCTCTCCGGCCTGAAGGTGGCCCAACTCGTGGGGATCGTCAATTTGCGACATGAACGACCCCTCCGTTGTGGGGAAATGCAGGCTATGGTAGACAGGGAGCTAAAAATGCTTGATGAAAGCATACAGTATAGCGCGCGTGCAGACTACAAAATCGCGCGGCGCCAGGCGTTGATAACGCTTGCGGCACTGCCAACAACCTTGCTGTTGTGGAAAGCGGGGGATGTGGCTGTGGGGCCAGACCCAGCAGAGTTTTTGCCTCAGTGCGCGGCTAGTATCACAGCTTGCTGGCATCTGCTCAAGGGTGATGGTCTTGTAGCGGTGGAACACATTCTTCCCAAGTTTGTTCCAACCCTAACTGACCTGGCCCTTCACCCGTCGGCGTATCAACAAGAAGCTGGATATCTCGGCGCTCAGGCCAATATTCTCCAGGCTAAAGTGGCAATGCATCAGCTCAACAATGCCGTTGAGCGTGAACGCTATTGTCGAGCCGCAATCAAATGTGGTCGAGCGTCGGGAGACAGCCGACTTACAGCAGCAGCTCTTATGTATCTCGGTTATACATACTCGTTCTGCTATCGACCTCAACGCCCAGAATTAGCTATTCCAGCGTTTCTGGAGGGGCTGAAAGTGTTGGGAAACACTGAAAGTCTGATCAAGAGCGATATCGCAATGGGTCTGGCGGAAGCCTACGCACAGTGTGGAGATGAGCACGAAGCGCTCCATTATATGACAATCGCTCAAGACTCGTTCCCCATCTACCCTGAAAGCGATCCGAGCTATGCCTACGCTTCTTGTGGTCTCAATACCCTCTACCAGTGGGAGGGAAAGATGTATTTGGGGCTGGCTGGAGTCTATGAGGGTCGTGGATATCAGCAAAACGCCTGGGATGCGCTTATGCAAAGCGCTGGAACTCAGTCGGTATCAGAGTTTTCGACAAATGAGACGATCATCTATCAGGCGGATGCAGCGCGGTTGCTCAACGATCTCCGAGCCTGCACAGGCTTTTTGCACGATGGCGTGCAGATGTCCTTGACACTTGGGAGCCAGAAGCGTTATATGGATGCGTATGAGGCATATCAGCGAATGCCAGAAAAATGGTGTACAGAACCACAGATAAAGTTGCTAGCAAAAGATGTTTTTCGGCAGATGCCTGGAAAGGATACGATAGAATGACTGGTTTTATTGAGGTACGCACAACGATTGATTCGAGAGAGGGCGCTCAGGAGATAGCAGAGGCACTGGTGAGCAAGCATCTGGCTGCTTGTGTGCAGGTATCTGGCCCGATGACAAGCACATATTGGTGGCAGGGGAAGATCGAGCAAGCGCAGGAATGGCTCTGCACTGTGAAGACACGCAAGGATCTCTATCCCGAATTGGAACAGGCGATTCGCGAGGTTCATACATATGAGGAGCCGGAGATCCTGGCTAGCGAGTTTGTCGCGGGGAGTCAAGGATATCTCGCCTGGCTTGAGCGAGAAACAGAAAGACATCAGTAGAGTGATGTGGAAGGTCTATCACAAGCATAACATGGAATAGACCTATCCACAAAACCTTTGAGGCGATTGTATCAACACGAAGAGAGTGGCCTCCTGGCGCGAAGATTCCCAATTAAGATGGCACCTATGCCGAACGCTCGCCAAACACATGATCTACAAAGTGACAATATCGGGGATCACGCAGAGGATTGCGCCCTACGCCAAAGGCGGCCCGGCACAGCTCAGCCGCGTCATCCAGCCCTTCGACGCCGCCCCCACAATGGATGGCGATCTGCGGAAAATAGTGCTCGAAACGCACCAGGGCAGCCGTGACCAGCAGATCATAGGGATTGCCCCATGTCTTACACCAGAAGAAGTGGCGCCATTTCAGCGCTTTGGCATCGATCAAAAAGCTCTCGCAATCGTTTTCAGTGGCGCGGTTGCCGTTAAACGCCACAAAATCCGGGCGAATCAGCGGAGGGTCAAAGCCATGAGGGCCGCAAATCGTCGTATCCCACTCACCGAATAGGCTGGGGCGCAACTTGAACCACGGCTCCTCCTGCCACGGATTAGACGGCGGATTCAGCGTATAACAGGCGAGCAGACGCGCGACATCCGCGCTCCACAGCGGAAATTGATTGGCATTGGGAATGGTATCGTTCCAGCCCCACGAGTGAGTGTACCCCACGAGTTGTGTCCTTTCTCTAGCCTATAGAGACTCGTTTTTAGAACTTACTTTCCATTTCTGTAAGAGAGATAACAGTTTAGAACTAACTCCCTATTCCTTTTTCGAGTGGGAAAGCTGGTAATTTCCTTCTCCAGGGGAGCGAAAAAGAACAGAGTGGTATTGTATAGACTGGCACTCGACCTCGTGGCCGAACTTTGATATAATAAGTACAGACCTCGTAGAACACTCGTTTCAGCAGCAAAGAGCAGGAGCAGGAAACTTATGACAGATCGCCTCGTCGCCCCGCAGATGAGCGCAGAAGAACAGGCCATTGAGGGGAGCCTTCGCCCGCGTCACCTGGGCGAATATATTGGGCAGGAGAAGATTAAGGGCAATCTGAATATCCTGCTGGAGGCGGCGCGTAAACGCAACGAATCCGTCGATCATATCCTGCTCTATGGGCCGCCTGGCCTGGGCAAGACGACGTTGTGCAATATCATCGCGGTAGAGATGGGTGTCAGCTTGCGCACGACCTCTGGACCAGCGATTGAGCACGCGGGCGACCTGGCCTCTATCCTGACCTCGCTCCAGCCCGGCGAGGTGCTCTTTATCGATGAGATTCACCGCCTGGCGCGACCCGTGGAAGAGCGGCTCTACTCGGCAATGGAGGATTTCGCGATAGATGTGATGATCGGCAAGGGACCGAGTGCGCGTTCCCTGCGTCTCTCGCTACCGAATTTTACGGTGGTGGGCGCGACAACACGCGTGGGTTCGCTGACCGCGCCGCTGCGTGACCGCTTCGGGGCGATCTATCGCATGGAATACTACGACAATGAGTCCTTGCGCAAGATCCTGACGCGCTCGGCCCAGATCCTCAAGGTACCCGCCGAGCCGGATGGGATCGAGGAGATCGCCAGCCGCGCCCGTGGCACGCCGCGTATCGTCAACCGTCTGCTCAAACGTGTGCGCGACTACGCTCAGGTGCGCGCCGATGGCATTATCACCAGAGAGGTGGCGCAGAAGGCACTCGACGGCCTGGAGGTTGATCAAATTGGCCTGGACCAGACCGACCGCAATCTGCTGCTGACGATTATTCAGAAATTTAACGGCGGGCCCGTGGGTTTGGATACCCTGGCTGCCAGCACCAGCGAGGATTCCGAGACGATTGAGGATGTCTACGAACCGTACCTCTTGCAGCTCGGTTTTATCGCGCGCACCCCACGCGGGCGCGTGGTGACTCGTCTGGCCTACCAACACCTGGGCCTGAACGCACCCACCGATGGAAATGGACAGGGCCTGTGGATCATTTAAATCAGCCAGGACAAAGCGGCACTGCTCGCTGGCAGATCAGCGATTTCGATTACCACTTGCCGCAGGAATTGATTGCCCAGACGCCCATTGAGCCGCGTGACTCCTCGCGCCTGCTTGTCGTCGAGCGCGCCACCAGTTCTTTTGCCCATCGCCGCTTTCACGAGATCGGGGCCTATCTGCGTCCCGGCGACTTGCTCATCGCCAACCAGAGCCGTGTCATCCCCGCGCGTCTGTTGGGCAAGCGTGCCGAAACAGGCGGCACCGTTGAGATTCTCCTGCTCGCCGAGCGTCCCGATCTGGGAGCCGACACCTGGGAAACGCTGGTACGCCCTGGTCGTCGCTTGCGCGAAGGCTCGCGGGTTCTCTTTGCCAGCGCGAACAATCCGGCCACGCTTCAGGCTGAGATCCTCCAGCGCACCGAAACCGGCGGGCGCATCGTGCATTTCACCGTGCTGCCAACTCAAGACGGCGCCTCAGCACAGATCAGCCCGCGCGCCTTGATCGAACAGCTGGGGCGTATGCCGCTACCACCCTATATTCACGAGACCCTGAGCGATCCCGAACGCTACCAGACCGTCTACTCGCGCATCACCGGCTCAGCCGCCGCGCCTACTGCTGGCCTGCACTTCACGCCCGAACTGCTGGAGCGTTTGCGTCAACAGGGAGTGAAGGTTGGCTTTGTCACGCTGCACGTGGGCCTGGACACTTTTCGGCCCGTCGAGGTTGAGGATTTTCGCGAGCATAAGATGCACAGCGAGGAGATCGACCTGGACGAGCCGACCGCCGAACTGATCCAACAGACTCGTCGCGAAGGTGGCCGCGTCGTCGCCGTTGGCACTACCGCTGTACGCGTGCTGGAGAGCGTGGCCAGCTTCCACAAGGGTCAGGCACTGCCCTATCATGGCTCCACGCGCCTCTTTATCACGCCTGGCTATCGCTTCCAGCTTGTCGACGCGATGATTACTAACTTCCACCTGCCGCGCTCAACTCTACTCCTGCTGGTCAGCGCCTTCGCCTCTAAACCGCTAATGGAACAGGCCTATCAGGAGGCCATCCGCGAGCGCTACCGCTTCTTTAGCTTTGGGGACGCGATGCTGATCTGTTAGTATTCGTCAACCTTGCGCATAACTGATCCATGTATCAGCGTATGTTCGTATACGCGCCACAGGCCTCCACAATACCTGGGGTAGACCGAGGCTTTGTGTGCGCATAAAGGCCAGTTCTGCCTCAACCGGGCGCTCTAAGGCGGCCAGGAGTATGCCCTGCCAGAAATAGATATTCTCGTTCTCCGGCCCGAGACTCTCGGCCCGCGCCAGTTGTGTCAGCGCCCGTTCATGGTCGCCGCGCAGGTAGAGCGCGATGCCCAGGCAAACAGGACTCTCGGCGTGCCTGGGGTCGCGTGCGGCCACTTCTGCTAAGCCATCGGCAATCTCCTCATCTTTCTGGCCGTCGCTCAGAGCTAGCTTGAGCCAACCCAGCATCAGGCCCGTGGAGACATCCGCCTGTAAATCCCAACTGGTGAGCAGGTCGCTCATCGCTTGCTCCAGTTCCAGTGTACGCAGATAGCAGCAGCCCCGGTTGTGGTAGGTCGCCGCGGAGCGCGGATTGAGCCAGAGCGCGGCGTGGTAGTCCTCAAAGGCCAGAGTGAGTCGACCCATATAGGCGTGGACATTGCCGCGATTGCAAAAGACCCGGCTGGACGCGGGATTGATCTCAAGCGCGTGGTTATAGTCCGCCAGCGCCAGCTCGTACTCGCGCAGTAGCCAGTGGATGATGCCCCGATTGAGATAAGATGCCGCGGCCTCCGGGTTGATCTCAACCACCTGCTCGGCATCCTGTCGGGCCTGCTTCTCCTGCCTGAGATAGACGCGGCACAGACTGCGATACGTATACGCGAGCGTGTGACGCGGCTTGATCTCCAGCGTCTGGCTAAAGTCCCGCGCGGCCTGCGCAAAATCATGCAGCGCGAAGTGGACGGTGCCGCGCTGGTAAAGTGCTTCAAAAAAGGTTGTGTCTACTTGAACCGTCTGAGCATAGTCCTGCATCGCCTGCTGGTACAGTTTTTGTTCCTGGTATAGCAAGCCGCGATTCATATACGCCTGTGCATAGCGGGGATTGATGCGAATGGCCTTGTTATAGTCGTTTAAGGCCAGATCATAGGCTTTGAGCTGTAAATGGGCGCGTCCGCGATTGTGATAGGCCAGGGCGTAACGCGGGCTGAGCAGAATTGCAGCGTTATACTGATCAATGGACTGCGCATACTGCCCCAAACCAAAGTGTGCCAGACCACAATTCAGGTGAGCTATCGCCGAAGAGGGTTTGAGTTCAATGGCCCGCTTGCTATCGTTGAACATCTCACTGTATTGTTCCAGCTTATAATAAGCCCGACCGCGATGAATAAAGTGCTGAGCGTTCTCCGGGTCCATCTCGATGGCACGCGTGTAGTCGCGCACCGCCGCTTCATACTCGCTTGTTTCCAGATAGGCCAGACCTCGTAGCGCATAGGCGGGAATAAAGTGGCTGTTGATCTCAAGCGCGCGCGTACAGTCCCAGATCGCCTCGTCGTATTTGAGCAGCTTCGCATACGAACGGCCCCGGCGCGTGAGAATGCCCGCGTCTTGCTGATGCAGTGTGAGCGCGCGCGTATAATCGTAGATGGCCTGCTGGTGATCGCCCAGAAAGGCAAAGGCCTCGCCACGCTTGAGATACATTTCCCAATCGCGTGGGTCGCGTTGCAAAAGTTTGCTATAGTGATCGAGCGCGTGTTCACATTCCGCCAGGTTCTGATAGGAACCATTATAGACGACACGCCGCTTTTGCGCCTGTTGTACAAACTCGATCAGCAATACTACCAATATGAGCAGCAGAAAAAGGCCGATCAAAGCGTAAGCCAGGCTCCCATCCATAGGTGCGCCTCCTCGGACTGAATAGTGTGCAAGGCAAAATGAACTTGTCTTAAAGTATCACAGATAATGAAACCCTGGGCGCGCTCCTGCCCTATCCCTCCAGAGCAGAGAGCACGTGTTGCATCTTTTATACACGGAGCATTGGTACATTTTTCAACCAGGAAACCGATAGCTAACTCAACAAAAATATAGCCAATTTTTCGTCAGAAGTCAACCCGATTCTATGACGAGTCGTCGCGACAAAAAGTTCCTGGCTGTAGAGGAGCCAGGAAAAGCAGTGTGGGTCGTGAAATAGCGCGAACGGTCCGCCGGAGCCAGCGGGCCGTTCGTTGCGCTTGATATCTCAATGTGCGGAGGTGCGTCCCAGCGTGACGAGCACAACGCCACTCAAGATGACCAGTGTAGCCAGGATAGCGGGCAGCGTGATTTTTTCGCTCGCGAACAAGACCCCTAGACCGATGGCGACGACCGGGTTGACGTAGGCGTAGCTGGTGGCCAGGGCAGGCCGCACATGGCTCAACAGATAGCCGTAAGCGGTGAAGGCGACCAGCGAGCCGCCAACGATCAAGAAAAGCATGGCCCAGAGAGCTGGCGCGGCTGGTATGTGAGTAATGCGCTCGCCGCTGCCAAATCCCACCAGCAACAACACCGCGCCGCCACACAGCAGCTCGGCTGCGCTGCCCATCGCGCCTTTGGGAAGGGTGAGATGCTGACTCAAGATCGAGCCAAAGGCCCAGCATATAGGGGCGATCAACAACACAAGCGTGCCCAACTGATTGGACGCGGAGAGGCCGTGGCTCACGTTGAGCAGGATCAGACCGGCAAAGCCAACGATCAGCCCGTACCATTCTCGACGTTTCGGCCAGCGACCAAAAAGGCCCGCGAAGAGCGCGGCCCACAATGGCACTGCGCCAATAGCCACCGCAGCCAGTCCACTCGCCACCCACTGCTCAGCAAAGGTCACGCTCCCATTGCCGCCCAATAGGAGCAACGTCCCGATCAAGGCCGAGCCAAGCCATTGCTTCAGTGTAGGCATGCTCGCCCCGCGTGCCCATAAGAAGATAAACATGACAACGCCAGCGATTACAAAACGAATGCCCGCTAGCAAAAAGGGTGGGAAACCTTGCAGCGCCACACGCATCCCCAAATAGGTCGCGCCCCAGAGGATATATAATGAAATCAATGCTACAATCACAGTAAAAGGTTTGTTGTTACTATCAGTGCTGACAGGTAAAGTATTCGCCTCATCGGAGGGGCGCTGCATAGCAGTGATATCGATCCGTCGCGTGCCCATCGGAAATCCTGTTCTAGTGCTTACATCCTGAACTGCTTGAGAGTGGGGCACACAAGACCTTGCAGCTTGCAAAATGGGGAAACATAGGCCGCCAACCAGAGGGGCTGAACGCGCTCATGGGAAAAACCTTCACCTGTTCGCTTGCGAGCCTTGCTCACCTCTATCTCTCTCCATACATAACACTAACAGAAGGCGTGCTATGCCCCAACAGCCAATGTCCGCTTTTTCCGGGAGAGATTGGCCCGCTTTTTTAAGAGCCTGTTTGAAAAGGCTAACCTCTTGCCAAGCGCCGGATCATCAAGCGAGTCATGGCGAGGTAGATCAGGGCTTCGCTACTCTCAGGCAGCGTTTCATAATCTTTGCTCAGACGCCGAAATTGAGTAATCCAGGCAAAAGTACGCTCGACGACCCAGCGTCTGGGCAGGACTACAAAACCTTTCTGGTCATCGCTGCGCAGGACTGGCCGTAAACGGAAGCAAGGAAACTCGCAACTGCCAGGATTTGTAGTCTTCTGCAAATGAGTCGTCGTCAAAGGTGGTCTTTTCATAGGCTTCAGCAAGGGAGAATTGAATGCCTACGCTGATTAACTCGATGGTATCCTCGTGCATAAAATCGCGTATGGTCCAGTAGTCTGCTTCACGTCGGTAGAGTTGGATTCTCATAATCGCGGTGTCAATGAAGAGAATTTCCTGAACCGATGGCATATGTTGATAGAAGTCGGCTTTAATACCCCGGTCGCGTGCTTTGGTGCCAGGAGATAGTACCTCAGCAACAACGCAGGGATAATGGATCACTTTGGTGGCGTGACGGTCTCTCCGATCACAGCTAATGGAGGCATCTGAACAGAGGCAGTGTTCTTCATCAGCGAGTTCGATGTACACGTCTGAGTTGTACGCAATACATGGTCGCTGGCGGAGTTGCTCACCGAAAATCCTCGTTAGGTTTGCGCCAATGATCGAGTGATCGGGCGAGCCGCCTGTCATCATGGACGGGTAGCCATCTATTAATTCGTAGCGATGTTCTGGGTCGCTTTCGATGAGAGCAAAGAACTCCTCAAGGGTGATTTTAGGTTGATATTCATCGCGTCGAATTGCCATTGGTTTTTCTCCCCGCTGCATGCAAAGCTGACCTTAATACACCTGTCCTATTCTACCATTTTATGTCCAAAAATAAAAAAGTGCCAAGGGACGGAATCGAACCGACGACACCAGCATTTTCAGTGCTGTGCTCTACCAACTGAGCTACCTTGGCTTGTCTCGTGTATGAGTACAGGCGGATAATACCATACCCGCCACATGTCGTCAACCCCCTGATTGGCCCGAAAAAAAAGAACACCCTGGCACACTGCTTTATATCCCCCCTTCAGGCTATTTTTTAGCCCATTTCTCCCAAAAGGGATGCATTGGAATGCAGAGATACGCTATGATATACCACAAGGTAGAGGTATCCAGTGACACACACTGCGATGCGCCCTGACACTCTACCAGAGTACCATACACACAGGGAAGGATATTTGTACATGCAAACACACATACGTATCTGGCGGCAGTATTTTCAACAGCATCGCCTGGCGCGCATAGCGCTGGGGTATGGGTGCGTAGCGCTCACCCTGATGATGACGTTTGTTGCCAGTGGCCTGGGGGGGCGTGTCTTCGCTCAATCGACGTGCGCCAGCGGTGACCAGACGTATACCGTTGTGAGCGGTGATACGTTGAGCGGGATCGCTGATCGCTATAAGGCGAACTGGCACAATCTGGCTACGTACAATCACATCGATAACCCCAACACTATTTATCCCGCCCAGGCTATTTGTATTCCGGGCAGCGGCGGTAAGAGCGTGAGCAACGCCAGCACCGGGAAATACAATCCGTTTC
>CAXUEY010000162.1:0-13486 GCA_964250225.1 uncultured Ktedonobacteraceae bacterium
GCTACAAACATCCCTGGAGCCCCCATGCCCACACTCTTGCCATAGCGTTTCTGCCAGCCTTTGAACGCGGTTTTCTCGATCTGGAGATGGTTGCCGAATGGAATATCTCTTCCAGAGTATAGCACCCCTGTCCAGCGCTTCCCACCCCCCTGCTCCCGACAAGGGACGGCCATGCATCCCTGGCCTCAAGGCGCAGGGCTTTCTGGCCCGCTCTTTGTAAGAATCCTGTTGGGCGCATTCCTCGGCATGTGCGGGATGGCCTTGTTACTGGCGTGCATCACTCATCCTGAGGACACAATCGAGGTAATTATAGAGATAGCTGCGGAAGGGTGTATAGAAGGATGTTTCTCGTTGATGCTTGCGCTTCTCGTGGTAATCGCCGTGATGGTTGCTGGCTTGCTGTGAACCCATCGAGTTTCATCGGTGCACTGAACTATTTCGGGACCTTTAGCCGTATACTATACAGAAGGCTTTTACATGTGTGCAAAAAGCTCAACCGTAATTTATCGCTGGAATTTTCTGGCAGAATGCAGGACATCATTCTATGAACAGCAATCGTTATCACAGCAGTCGCGCGGAGCGAGAGGCGCAGCACGCGACAAAATGGGCCAGGCGCCGCGATATCCCTATCGCCATTCTAGCGTGGCTGGCTCTCATTGGCCTGGTGATCTGGGCCGCCAGCCATATCATTGCCTCGATCCTGGTTGTGCTCGTTGCCGCACTGCTGGCTTTCGCGCTAACCCCAGGGGTGAAGCTATTAGAACGTGTGATGCCGCGTATCCTGGCGGTTATCATCATCTATCTAGTAGTTTTAGGTGGCATTAGCCTGGTGCTTTACGAGATTATCAGCACCACCATTGGTCAGATTGAGTCCCTGGCCACGAATATCCAGAGCCTGCTGGCGGTGCATGGGGGGCAGCAGCCGCCGCTCCTGCAATTTCTCCAGCGCTTCGGCATCAGTTCCGAGCAAGTGCGCGGTGTGGAGCAGGTGATTGAGCAGCAGGCCACAGGCATCGTGGGCGGCGCTTTGCCGTTGCTCAGCGGGATCGCGGATTTTATCCTCAATGTCATTATCGTAGCGATCCTGAGCATTTACCTTGTGCTCGATGGCGGGCGCGCGGTGGGTTGGCTGCGACGCAATGCCCCGATTGTGCAACGCGAAAACGTGCACTTTTTCCTGGATACGCTGGAGCGTGTGATCGGCGGCTATATTCGCGGCCAGTTGATTATGTCCTCCCTGGTTGGCCTGCTGGTAGGTATCGGCATGACGCTGCTTGGGGTGCCATACGCTGTGTTACTGGGTGTTGTCGCCTTTATTCTGGAATTTATCCCGATTATCGGCACCATCATCTCCGGCGTGCTCTGCGTCCTGATCGCGCTTACCAAAGGCTGGCTGATTGCGCTGTTTGTGCTGATCTACTTTGTGGTAGTGCATGTCATCGAGGGGGATATCCTGGCTCCACGTATCGTGGGCAAGGCTGTGGGCGTCCATCCGGCGGTTTCGCTTTTCGCGCTGCTGGCGGGCGCTGAACTCTTCGGCATCTGGGGCGCAGTTCTGGGTTCACCACTCGCCGGGCTGATCCAGGTCGGGCTGGTGACGGCCTATCTGGATTGGCGCTCCAATCATCCCGAACAGTTTCCGCAGGACGGCGACGAGAATGCGGAGGAAACAGATGAAGAGGAACCTGAGCGCAGAGAAACTGGCTGGCTGAAAAAGACGGAGGCGGATACTACCCAACAACTGCCTGTTCCTGGCGAGAGGTGATGTCTCTCCCAACGCTTTTTCAACACATGCCACTTTCGATCAATGGGGTGATAGACCAGCGGACCATTTTCTCCCTGATGGCTGGCCTATCACTCTTGTTTTTTGCAACCATTCTGCTGGTGCAGTGAGGATTGAGGCCGCCGCAGATCCGGTATTGCCTGCTTGTTGACGGGATGGCATATCTACGTCTATACTTGCTCTATCAGAACAGTCGTGAGACTATTTTTTTGTAGGAGGGAGCTATGGAGACCTATAACGAACTGTTAGAGCGTGCTGAACGAGCAGAGGCGCGCGTACAAGAGCTGGAGGCCGTACAAGCAGCGCATGCACAGATAGAGGCACGCCTGCAAGTGTTAGAGGCAGATTTCGCTTCTCTGTTTGAACTGCACATGAGTTTGCAGGGAAAGTTGGAGCAGTACAACGACGTAATGGCCCAGGTTGAGGAGGTGAGAGCGGAGATCGCCGCGGCCAGAGCGGAGATGGATGAAATAAAGGCCGAAAACGACCACGTCATCCAGGAACTCACTCAAAAATATGACGCTCAGATGCAGCAGTTGAGGGTAGAGGTAAGAGAGGCAAGAGAGGAAAGTCATCAGGAACTTCAAAGAATAGAGCAAGAATACGATGCTCGTCTGAATAAGCTCAAGGATGAATTGAGGTGCATTCAGGAACTCTTCGCCAATACAGATCTCAGTGCCGCAGAGAAACTCAACTTGTGGGCGCTGCGCTTGAGCCAGCGCTACGATGAAGATCGCTGAGAGATACCCCTTCAGAAGCGCTCTTTTTGAGCAGCAGTGGGGAATATGGCAACCAGAGGGCCAGGTAGTTTGAACAGAAACTACCTGGCCCTCTGGCTTTAGCAAGTCACGAATTTAGATAAAATATATATAATAGAGCTTATATCAGTTGGCGCACCACGCGCGACTGCACCAGCGCCTGCCCATCTAGCTCGGTACATTCCACATGCAGCAGGCGCAGCAAAGTTGGCGCGACATCCATCACAGTGGGTGGTTGGAAATCCTCATAGACCTCCAGTTCCTCAGGCCAGTTCTCCAGTAAGAAGACGCCGCTCGCGCTATGGGTGCCAGAGATCAGGCGATGAGTAGAATCGGGAGTGATCAGCGCTGAGCCGAGGCTCCTGCCCACCCCAAAGTCGCTGCGCAGAGCAAAAAGAATATCAGGGTAACGGTCGAGATATTTACCCTGGTAGCATTGCTCGCGCGTCCTGGCCCAGTTGACCACTGGATTATTATTGATGCAGAGCTGTTCCAGGCCGGTGAGAATGGCCTCGCGTACCAGTTCATAATCCCGCCCCTCGCGTGCAAGCACCTCGCGGTTGATGGCGACGCCTGCATACGAACTGGTGGCGCTGGCCAGCTCGACCAGGTGGGCAACGCTGTTCTGCTGATCGATGCTATGGCCCGTGTGCAAGCGTGTCGCAGCGCCGGGCAGCAGCCGGGTCAGCGCTGCCTTCAAGAACGCGCGCCAGTTGCTCTGACCCGTTTCGGCTGGCGGCGTTTTGCCTTGCAGTGCTAAAAAGTTCTGTGTGCGCAGCCATTCATTGACGTGCAGACGGTGTGTGCAGCGTCGCTCGTGTCCATGACTGCTGACCACCGCGATGATCCCTTCTCCATCTCTGGCTGCGCGGAAACGACCGACAATCTGGTCAAAGAGACGATAAAAGTCCAGGATGCGGCTGGCATGCTCGTTTTTGCCGGGATAGAGAGGATCGCCGGGATCGCTATAGCGCCAGAGGAAGTGCTGAATATAGTCCAGCGCATCCAGTTGCACAAAAAAGAGATCCCAGGGTTCGCGTGCAAGTAACTCAAGCGCGGTACTCACCTGCCGCTCGATACGTTCGCGCAGGGTCGCGCAGAACGTCGCCAACTGGCTGGCTGGAGGAATCAGCGGATCATCCAGCAGGGCGGGAAAAGCGTCGGCGTGCATGTGGTCGTGGTCGTGCTGATCTCTGCTGGCATCGGACATAGAGAGCATCAATCCTTTGATCGAACGCTCCGGGTGGGCCAGCAACGGATTGAGCACACAGACGCGTTTGCCAGAGCGGGCGGCTCTTTCCCAGAACAGTTCGCCCTGGGCTGCCTGGAGATCAGGAATAGCTCTTTCCAGGCAATCCATACTGGCTAGCAAGCCATGATTTGCCGGGTTCAGTCCCGTATAGATGCTGCCCCACGCTGGCACCGGCTCAGGCGGAATCGTCGAGCGCAATTCCAGGAAAGGCGACTCCAGCATGAGACGGCGCAAATTTGGTAAAGACGGCCCGTACACACGCAGGAGATCAGCATCCAACCCGCTCATACCAAGCACAATAATCTGCGGCATATATCCTCCTCCACACTTCTACCTCGAACTACTACATACCTCATCTGTACTTATGTCGATACCCACACCTTCGGGGGTAGATCTGAGACGCTGCCAGTAGCGCAGAATCTCGTCGATCATAGTGACTTCGCAGCGCACCTGAAAAATTCCACGCCGGGTGGCCGCGCGCAATTGCGCAATGACCTCGCGGTTGAGCCAGTGGCACGTACCCAGAGTCAGCATATTGCGCGCCGACCCGATGGGCACGCATTGATAACGGCAGGCCAGCTCATATGGGAACAGGCGCAGTAAATGGGGGGCGGGATAGTGGGTCAGAAAGGCTAAATACGGTAGAGAAACGGCAGGAGCCTCTTTGCGCTCGCCCTGGCTCTGCTGTGTTTTGAGTGCACAAGATGACGTGGCAGGCTGCACACTCTCTTCGTGTGAAACCGGCACCGCCCCGCTTGCACGCAAACGTTGCAGCACCAGCAGCGCCGTCGCCCCATGATAGACATGGATCTCACATGCCACATGTGCCAGGAATTGAGTCAGCCGACTCGCCACCACCTGCGCACCGGAAAAAGGAGTCGCGGGCAGGAGCAGCGCGCAGCTTTCCTCCAGCAGCAGGACACTCTCAGAGGCGCGTGCCTGGCTACGTATGCGCCTGGCTGCCAGCGCGAGCGCGTGGACTGAGCCGCACCCGCCTGTCGCCTCAATAAAAATCAATGATGTATGCACATCAGGTGCCAACCCGGCAGCTTGTTGCTCATCCAACCCCACAATCCTCCACCTTCCCATCTCCACATACACATCCCCCACCCATCGTGGCACTTACTCTACCAGGTCCTATGGAAGCATCACTTATACCATACCCACTCTCAGCGCCATTTTACAGGAGAATCCGGTTGCGATCAGGTGATATTTGACCATTCGCAGTTAAGGCTTACCACATATGCCCTGTTTTGAATTCTTAACTCTGAAAAGCGATCTTTGCCCATTGATAGCCGGGAATTTTGCACGCGTCAATTCCATATATATCTGCTCACCAGGTTATTTCCCTGACTTAATCAATCTAGATGCATGACTTTGATATATTTCAAGACAAAGAAATTTCAATTTGCAGGTGGGCAACGCGCTGTAGTATAGTGGGTATACTAAAAAGAGAAAAAGTAGCTATATCAGGGATGTTCTATGGGGTAATGGAATGTATGTGGCAGATGAGTGTGGAGAAAAAACTCTATGACTATCCGAACAGATGTGAGCATAGCCAAACGCGAAAAGAAGAAAAAAAGCGTTGCGGACCATAAAAACCGCGCACCGCGTTTAAGCGTCATCCTCTGTACCTATAATCGTCGCAACTCTGTGCTGGCAACGCTCACCAGCTTGCGCAGCCAGACGCTTTCGTATCGCGATTTCGAGGTGATCGTTGTCGATAACGGTTCGCTGGATGGCACGTTAAAGGTGATCAACGCGTATATTGAGAGCAAAGATCAGAAGCGCAAAGTTGTGGAAGGCCCCTGGCGCATTCAGTGCCTTTCGGAACCTAAAAATGGCCTGGCCTATGCTCGCAATGCCGGTTTGCTGGCGGCAACTGGCGAAATTATGGTCTTTGTCGATGATGATACGCTGGTCGACCCCCATATGCTGGAGAACCTCCTGCTGGCCTATGAAGAGACCGGAGCAGACGCTATTGGCATGCGCGTTATGGTGCATTGGGATATCGCCAGTCCGCACTGGATGATTGAAGAACTGCTGGATACTCTGGGCCATTTCTCGCCCGGCTCCAAACGTCTCCAGTTAACCTCCGAAGAGATCTTTGCCAGTTGTGGTTTTTCCGTCAAGCGCGAGGTTTTGCACAGCATGCACTATTTCTCGCCTTTCCTTAGCAAACGCGTCAATATGCCGGCGAGTATAGAAGTGGCGGACCTCTGTCAGCGTCTGCGCCAGGGGGGATATACCCTCTGGTATGAGCCAGAAGCGTTAGTACTGCATCGCGCGACCTCCGCGCGTCTGCATCGGGCTTTTTTTGTGGACCGGGCTTACTGGCAGGGACGTTCAGAAATCATGCTCAACTATCTCCATGCCCCTCAGGCCAGCCCACGGGATACCTGGCGCGCGATCTTCTCAGAACTGGGCAATTTTCTGCGCTGTCTGTGTGTGCAGACCCCGCTGATCCAGATGGCGGGCCGTCCCACAACCGAACGCTTGCTGGCCGCAATGGAACAGGCGCACTTCTGGGGGCGCTTTGTGCAGCGTGTGCGCTACCTGGAGCATATTCCAGCGGAGCTTGACGTTCCGGCAATGCTCCTGGTCCATAGCACCACGCCCGACGATTCTCTCAAGCTGCTGATCAGTTCGCTGGATCAACAGGAGGTGCACTATCTCACGGGCCAGCCTGAGATCCCGCTAGGCTGGCTCTGGCGACATCGCAGTTACCGCGATCAGCCTGTAGGTATTCTCCATATCCATCGGCCTGGCGCGCTGGAACTGACCAGTCAGCAGAAACAGTACCTGCGTTTTCGTCTCTGGCTGGCCCGGCGCTGGGGTCTGCGCATCGTCGTGACCGACCCCGGCGGTTGGTGGCAGAGCATACGCGGACCCCAGTTGCGTGGGCGACGCGCCTTTGAACGCAAAATCCTGCACGCCAGCCACGCGATTCTTACTGCGACCCGCCAGCCCAGGCTGCTCTATCGTGACCGGCGCTGGCAGAGGCGCGCGTACTACATCTCCCAGCCGGGCTTCCGTGGTTACTATGCGCCTGCTCTCTCGCGCGAGGAGTCCTATCAACGCCTGGGGATCGCGCCCGCCACCCCCTTTGTGTATCTCTGCCTGGCCCATCTGCATACCGAGCGTGAGCTGGCCTTTTTGCTGGAGGCCTTTTACCTGCTTCTCCACGGCAGCCGGAGCGATGAGGGTCTACCCAATACGCGCCTCTTGCTGGTGGGCCATTCCGCCGAAGGAGAACTCAGCCAGCGTCTGCTGAAACTGGCCGCGCGCGACCCGGCCATGCATCTCCACGCGCCCGTTTTTCAGCCAGACGACCTGCCGCAGTATATGGGAGCCTGTGATGCCCTCGTCCTGCCGCACATGGACGTGCATACCGCCGGCTCGCTGGAAAGCGCCAGCCTGGCCCTCTCCTACGAACGCCTGGTCGTCGCGCCAGATCTGCCGCGCTTCAGCGGCATGCTTCCCCACCGCGCCAGCGTGCCCTATGTTCCAGCCAGCCGCGAATCGCTGGCCGAGGCTATGATACAGGCTCAGCAGATCGACTTCACCTTGCAAGCAGAAGAGCAGGCCGCGCTCGACTTCACCCAGAGCTGGGCAGAGCATACCCGCGGCCTGCTCCAGATCTACCGCAAGCTGCTCGGCCACACCTCATCCTGAATGAGCCCTGTTGCAATAAGAGCGGGCCGACAGCACGCGCAAAAAACACGCTGTCGCCCCGCTCCTATTGTTTTTACGTATCCTGCTGCATTTGTTTCCAACAGACCTCGCAATAGCCCAAAGCCATTAAATCGAGAGTCAGGCCGTGGAAATGAAACTCTTCTTGCAGCTTCTCAGCGAGATCGCCCAGGAGCCGCTGATCCAGGTGAATGACCGCCCGGCACCCCCGACAGACCAGGTGATGATGCGCTTTGCCATCGGCAGCTTCATAGTGGGGATTTTCGCCTGGAAGATGACTCTCACGCACGAGACCCAGTTCACGCAATAACTCCAGAGTGCGATAGATAGTGGACAGGCTGACATACGGATTGCGCGCCTGCACGCGTTCGGCGATCTGTTCGACGCTGAGATGTTCGCCAGCCTCCTGGATCACGCTCATAATCATAAAACGCTGCGGTGTGAGCCGGTAGCCCCGTTTGCGCAAGAGTTCATTGCCGGAATTGACATCCTGATGCATGCTGCTGTCCCTGTTCGTGAGTTGAGATACATGTTGCTTAACCTATCCTAGCATTGCTGGAAAAAGGCGTCAACAGACCGCAATTCAAGGACGCTGGCATAGGCGCGCGCGCTTATGCGGCTGGTAGGCGCAACATCGACAGCTATTATTGCTCTTCTGCTTCCCGATAGATTTGTTCCAGCGTCTGATTGCGCGCGCGTTCGATGCGGGCCAGGCGTTTGGTAAACTGGCTGGTCGCGTAGCTCAGGTATTCATCGACCTGGAAGCCAAAAGGGATCTCTTCGGGCGGAATTTCGCCATTGATGAGAAAAGTCTCGTTAATCATACTCAGGGCTATCAGCAGCAGTCGGTTCATGTGCTGTTCCACCTGCTCCCATAGCTCTGGCTTTTGCGCGACCAGCCGCGAGATCAGGAAGACCCCGTAGGCGATATGACGTGATTCGTCGCGCTTGAGTAGTCCGATGCCCTGGCGCAGACCCGGCATGACGTTGTTGCGCTCCAGCATGTTGTAATAGCTGTGGTAGCCCGTCTCGGCCAGCACACCCTCAATAATCATGTTATAGGTCACGCTGGCGCGTATCTGCGCCTCTAGCGACTGATCGGTGAGCAGGGCGTTCATGGCCTGGGGCAGTTCCTCATAAAAGAGCTGGCGATAACTGGCCGTGTGGTAGCGCGAGAGATCGCTGCTATCGTGGGCCACCTCGTCGAGGAAACGGCGGAAGAACTCGGTGTGCTTGGCCTCTTCCCACAGGAAGGTCGTCAGGAACATCTCTTCTTCCAGACGCTGCTCCCGCGCGACGGTCATGACGAGGGGCAGCAGGTCGAGGGTCACGCACTCTTCGCCCGCCTGGAAAAGGGCGGTCAGGCTGATAATCGACTCGCGCTCCTCGTCGGTGAAACGCTGCCAATCCTGGATATCCTGCGTAAAATCGAGTTCGCGCGGGTCCCAGGTACCCAGGCGCTTGGCCTTATGGTAGAGACGCATGGGCAGGATCTCGTGGCGCAAACCGCGTCCACTGGTCGTTACAAAGGTCTCGTGTATGGGTGAAGTGGTCATAGGTACATCACGCTGCCTTTCCAAGCTAAGAGCAAACAATCCGCTGGTCCGCCAAATATGCTACTTCTTAACTATATGCGTTCTCTGCTCCCAAACGCAAGGATTTGCCGCGTTTTTTTCATGCTCATGTTTTGGAACAAACGAGGCTCGTCCAGAGCGCGAGGGAACTTTTCACCGCCTTAATCGTACATTTCTCTGGGAGGCTTCGCGTTTTCCGCTATCTCAGCCGCACCAGGGAGGATGTTTTTATGACCGATATGATTGCTCCAATCACAGACGTTACTGTCTATGCTGATCGCGCCCTCGTCACACGCGTGGGGAGCATCCATCTGCCAGCCGGGGAGCACGAGCTGCGCGTCAACGATCTACCGAGTTTTTTGCGCGAATCGCTCCGTGCCTCCGGCCAGGGACCGCAGGGGACGCGCATCCTCAACGTCGATCTCACGACGACCTTCCACAGCCGCCCGCCTGACAGTGAAATCCAGACGCTCCAGAACGCCTGCGACGTGCTTCAGCAGCAACTTGATCTGATCGTGGCGCGACAGGCTGCTCTCAATGACCGGCGTCAGTGGCTGCGCTCGCTCGGCGAACAGTCGCGTGACTTCGCCAAAGGTCTGGCCCAGGGACAGATGAAGCCGCAGGATTGCGTTGATTTCTTCAGCTTTGCCGCGGCCCAGGCTCTGCAGGACGCCGAGGCCGCGCAAGATCTGGACCTCCAATTAAAGCAGCGCGGCGAAGAACTGGCCGCGAAACAGCGCGAACTGGCTCACAAACAGGGACACGGCCTGCCAGACCGTTCCGCCGCCCTCGTGAACATCGAGATGCCAGCAGAGGGGGATTTCAAACTCGAACTGTCCTACCTGGTCAGGCAGGCCTCCTGGCAGCCCCAGTACGATGTGCGTGTGACAACGGACCTGGACGGCAATCAGGGCGAGGTCGAACTGACCTACATCGGCTTAGTGCAGCAGTCAAGCGGCGAGAACTGGGAGCAGGTCAACCTGGCCCTCTCCACCGCGCGTCCCAGCCTGGCCGCCACCCTGCCTGAGCTACAGCCACGCTACCTGGATGTCTACACACCGCCAGTGCCAATGGCCGCATCTGTTGCCATGTCCGCCCCTGCAGCAGCTCCCAGAGCTATGATGCAACGTCAAGCGGCAGCCATGCCCTATGGCGCGGTGATAGAAGATGCCGCGCAAGGCTGGGGTGCGCAGGCGGCGATAGCCACCGCTTCAGTCGAGCAAGCGGGCACGGCCTATGTCTTTCGCATTGCCCACTCGGTCGATATCCCCTCGGACAACTCGCCTCACAAAACAACGATTGCTCGCGACGAGCTGCCCTGCACCTTCGATTATGTCAGCGCGCCCGTCATCGAGCCGAACGTTCATCAGCGCGCCCGCATCACCAACACCACCGAGCGCGTACTGCTGCCGGGTGAGAGCAGCATCTTCTTAAGCGGCGAATACGTGGGCACGACCAGGATCAAGCTAACCGCGCCCAATGAGCAATTCAAGCTCTTTCTGGGCATCGACGACGCTATCAAGGTCAAACGCGAGCAGCTTGAGCGCGGAGTAGAGAAAGGCGCGCTATTACAGAGTGATCTGCGCCGTACCACCTACGCCTATCGCATCACCATCCACAATTATTCATCTTTTGCACATAGCATCGTTGTGCGCGACCAGTTGCCAGTTTCCCAGCACGAACGCATCAAGGTCAAGACGCAGCACATCCAGCCGCCGCCGAGCGAGCGCACCAAACTGGAACTGCTCACCTGGCGTTTCCCATTGGCCGCCAATGAAGAGTATAAGATCGAGTATCGCTTCACCGTTGAGCATCCGCAGGATGTGCAGGTGCGAGGGATGCCATGAGATAGCATTCTCTATCACATAGGACCACCTACGCGAGCAAGCGTATATGACTCACAGTTGATCCTCCCGTCGGGTCAGTCCGCGTTTCCGGGTTGCCCCCAACATACGAGTATGGATCGGCTCCCTGCACGTTGCGCTGGTTGCCGTAAAGTCCGTAAACCTGTTCACCGAGAATAACACTGGCGCTGTCTCTGTGTGGGCCTCCCACTCGCTGAACATCTGCATAGTAGAGACTGCCGTCAGCGTGACAGGAGATTTTGCATATCCCCCCGAAATGAGCACACCGTTTCAAGGAGATATGCCCCCCTTTTATCGATTCGGATGCGACCACCTGAGAAGCGCATCTGTCGCTTAGAGTATATTTTACCCCGGCCAATCTAGTGACCTATATCAGGCGCGTCTTGATACCACCACACCTGGCGAGCATTGCAGAGGCGGCGCTGGTTGAGCTGCTGGCCCTCAGTGGGCTGTTTGGTAGCCCTCCTGGTTCTCAGCGCGCTGGAGAGACCAAACGCAAGGTCTATTTCCACCTGATGCTAACCTGCCTCGCACTGGCCGCAAGCTGGTTTTTGGGGGCGTTGATGTGAGACGGAGTGATTCTTCTTCACACCCATATTATGAAAGGCTTTCGGCATGCATCTGAATCTGCCGCCTTACAAAATCGACCATACATCGAGCAAAGGCACGCGTGTGATGTTGTAGAACACACGTAGGGAGGGATAATGGGGTATGGCATTTCAATGATAAGGTATGTGGGGATACACATTCCCAAATTTATCCCTTGCCTCTCTTTGCCTGAATATGAGCCAAAACATGGATTTCATGTACACGGATCTGATCCTGGAACGTTTCCTGTATCTGTAAGAGTATCTCTCCAACAGATTCTGAAAGGAACCAATGAGGAATCTTTATTAAAGTACCAGTATTCAGAGTGCCAAATCGGATAAACAAACGCTGTATCCAGTGGAAATGTAATAAAAACTGGGTCTTCTCTCTTGGATTGAGGCAGAGATAGAAATTGGAAGATCGTCCATATGTGGAAAGGGAGGCAATATCTCTCCAGGAAAGTAAGGTATTGCCTGTTACTGGCAGATCACGCATGTATAGCCCTTGAGAGGTAACTAGCAAGACAGGTTTGTGTGAAAAAAGTCTGCGTGTTGTGAAGAACACGAAGAAAGATATCCAGATTATCAAGAATAATGCGGGTATAGAAAGAATTAGCATAAAAATTTGTGTTACTACCATTACCACGGGAGCAGGACTGGGCCGAACGAACGGGAATCCACTAGCAATAAGGAGGAATCCTATAAATAGCAATATCCAGGATATATCTAGAAAAAGGAAAAGTATAAGATACTTGCCTAAACGGGAGCGTTGTGAATGGAATGCGATTTCCCCTGCATCCTTTCTTGATACCAGTTCCATAAGTAATTCCTCGTTTCCAGCCATAAAAATAGCACTTGTATACTTTTTTGATGGCGCGTTTGGGCACATATTTACTAATTTTTGGCGCAAAACTACTATTTTCTAACTCATCGTACTATCATTTGGTTCTGCTCTTAAAGTGTGTATAATATGATGCTCTTATACGAATATCGTTATTGACACCATACTATACACACTTTGTACAAGCAGTGGAAAGACTAAAAAGCTCTAATCAGCGACACCTCCTAACAATACCCAGCAGGTTTAGCGGGATTATCATTGACACACTCACTATACGCCCGTTGCGCATCGTAGCTATCAACTGCTGTTATCTGGTTGTCCCAATAGGCCGCATCCAATACTTTAGGTGCAGCGATAGTTCCTCCAGCTGAAGATGTAGTAGCTATTGACAAGATAAAACTTACCAATTTTGGCTTCATCCACCAAGCTACTTTTTTCAGCCCATCTTCAACTGGGGCTAGCGGATTAAACCAATTCAAGAATGCTCCGACAGTATCTAGTACGTTAGCTACCCACTTGATTGCTTGTAAGGCCGACGATACCCATGCAGGCATTGAGAAAACTCCAAGTTTGGCCAAATCGCCTACTAGCGCTGCACCTCTTGCAATAATACTCAACGCTTCTAAAGCTACATCTCTCCAGTCGCTTGCAGCTATTTCTAGCACCAAAGCAAGAACATCTGCAGCCAAAGCAATCCCATCTCCAATGGCAATAGCAACATTGTGCCAATGGTTCGCTTGGCCCTGAAGGTAACTTTTAATATGGTCCCTATCAGACTGGCATCTACCATTATTCACACATGGATCTGTCGATTGATTCTGGGTTCCTGTTCCAGCACACACATTAGCGCTCGCGTGAGTACCACCTCCTCCACTACAACCCGTATTTGTCGGTACAGGATGCCAGTGACGTGTCGGATTCGGTTGACTATTACCTGAACCATCACTACAAGTGGTCGAGTTGCAGGTGGGGGTTCCACCACCGCCACCACCGTTACCACCGCCATCATCTCCACCACCCCCACATCCATTAGGGCAGGTAAACCTCTTGCCCGTCGGGTCGGTCCGCGTCTCCGGGTTGCCCCCAACATACGAGTACGGGTCCATCCCCTGCGCGTTGCCCTGCACACTATC
>CAXUEY010000163.1:0-13445 GCA_964250225.1 uncultured Ktedonobacteraceae bacterium
CACCTGACCCGTTGCCGATGAGTTCTCCTCAGCAGGCGGGGCCGCAGAGTTCACACGCGCTGCACGATGTGGATACCGCGCAGCAGCCCGTTGCACACACACAGGCAACCAATCCCAGTACGCCCCCGCCACTCTCTGAAGCCGGTTCCACGCGAGCGTTGTTGCTGCAATCTCAGCCCGCGGTTACACGCGCGCTGACGGGTATGCTCTCACAGCCAGGAACCGTCGCCCAATCAGAGTCAGAGACCGGGGCGCTGCGTCAACCGCTAGTCATCCGGGGTGATAGTCAGAAAAAGAAGGGCCTCACGCGTCCTCCACAGGGACGTCGACACGTCATTGGCATCGCGGCGATGCTGCTCCTGCTGGTGATTATCGGGGGAAGCCTACTGGCCGTCTCGCCGCTTGGCCGCGAGGGCAGCTTCAGCCTCAACCCCCTGACCTGGGGCAGCAACCTGTTTAACAATCCGAATAATACCGCGTACAACCTGGCTCCGCAAGCCACAGCGACAGCCGTCTATCATCAGCGCACCGATGGTTTCGATCCCAACACCAGCGGCGGCGGTGGCCCGGTCGTCACCGGTAGCCCACATCCCTGGCCTGTAGGCGTGTGTACCTACTGGGCCAATTTGCACTATCACGCCCTCACCGGCAACTGGGTTACCTGGACTGGCAACGCTTATCAATGGGCGCAGGGCGCGCGCCTGGCCGGCTGGAACGTCTCATCACAGCCACACGTGCCCTCGATCATCGTGCTCGGACCAGGAGTGCAGGGTTCCAGCGGCTTTGGACATGTCGCGGTCGTTGAAAGCATCAACCCAGACGGCTCGGCGCACACCAGCAATATGAACTTCTACGCCAACGGCGGCGGTTGGGACCGCGTCTCCTACTACGATTTCCACCCTGGGAATGGGGTCTCTTTTATCTGGAAATGACCGACGGGCGCTCTCCAACAAACGATGGCGGTGAGTCTCTGGATAGCTATCCTGGCAAAGCAGGCGTGGAAAATGTGATAGGCTGTGTAGCAGGAGGTTGGAGTTATGACAGAGAATGCTGTACCGGATGCGGAGACGCAACGCCTTGCAGAGAATGCTGCCCACACGCGCAACTGGGAGCGGTGGGGACCCTATCTGTCCGAACGCCAGTGGGGAACCGTGCGCGAGGACTATTCGCCCGATGGGTCATGCTGGACCTCTTTCCCGCACGATCACGCGCGTAGCCGGACGTATCGCTGGGGGGAAGATGGTCTGCTGGGCATCTGCGACCGCGAGGAGCGCCTGTGCTTTGCGCTGGCCCTGTGGAATGGGCGCGACCCTATTTTGAAAGAGCGGCTTTTCGGACTCAGCGGACCTGAGGGGAATCACGGCGAAGATGTGAAGGAGATGTATTTTTATCTGGCCTCGACGCCAACACACTCCTATATGCAAGCGCTCTACAAGTACCCTCAGATGGCTTTCCCGTATGACGAGCTTGTCTCGGAGAATCGGCGGCGCAGTCGAGCTGAGCCGGAATTTGAGCTGCTCGATACTGGGGCATTCGACGAGAACCGCTATTTTGATGTATTTGTCGCCTATGCCAAAGCAGGCCCCGACGATACCTTGATACGCCTGACCGCCATCAATCGCGGCTCCGAGTCTGCGACTCTGCACCTGCTACCCACGCTCTGGTTTCGCAACACCTGGTCCTGGGGGCAAAGCGGCGAGGGATACGGTCCGAAGCCGCGCATCAGCGCCACAGCCGCGGGCGCGCTGCGGGCCGAGCACGACACGCTGGGGCACTTTCAGCTCAGCGCGGAACAGACGCCAGAGAGGCTGCTTTTCACCGAGAACGAGACCAATTTTCAGCGCCTGTACCAGGTGCAGAATAGCAGTCCGTATGTGAAAGATGCCTTTCACGCCTATTTGCTGGCGGGGCAGGCTGGTGCGGTCAATCCTGAACAGGTGGGCACAAAGGCCGCGTTCGTTTATCGGCTGGAACTGACTGCCGGACAGAGCACCACGCTGTGTTTGCGTTTATGCCCGGCGGATGCGGTGCCTCTCCAGGCCTTTGGCGCCGAATTTGAGCAGGTCTTTGAGGCTCGCAAGCGCGAATCTGAGGAATTTTACGCCGCGTTGCTGCCTAAAAACCTCGCAGATGACGCTCGTCTGACCATTCAGCAGGCCTACGCGGGCCTGCTCTGGAGCAAGCAGTTCTATGAGTATGATATCGCTACGTGGCTACGCGGTGATCCCGCGCAGCCACCTCCACCTCCCGAACGGCTGCGCGGGCGCAACCACGATTGGAAGCATCTCTACAACCGCGATGTGATCTCCATGCCCGATACCTGGGAATATCCCTGGTACGCTTCGTGGGATCTGGCTTTTCATATGCTGCCTTTCGCGCAAATCGACTCGCAATTTGCCCAGAATCAGCTTATTCTCCTGCTGCGCGAATGGTATATGCATCCAAACGGCCAGATCCCGGCCTACGAGTTCGCTTTTTCGGATGTGAATCCGCCGGTGCATGCCTGGGCCTGCTGGCAACTCTACAAGATGCGGGGTGGACATGGCAAAGGCGACCGGCTTTTCCTTGAACGGGTCTTTCAGAAACTTCTGCTCAATTTTACCTGGTGGGTCAATCGCAAAGATATCGAGGGCCAGCATCTCTTCGCTGGCGGCTTTCTGGGCCTGGATAATATCGGTATCTTCGACCGTTCGCAGCCGCTGCCCAATGGCGGCAAGCTTGCCCAGGCCGATGGAACGGCGTGGATGGCCTTCTACTGCTCGACCATGCTAGCTATCGCGCTTGAACTGGCACATTTCGATCACGCCTATGAAGATATCGCCTCGAAGTTTTTTGAGCACTTTGTGGCGATTACCGACGCTATGAATGACCTCGGCGATGGGGGCCTCTGGAATGAAGAGGATGGTTTTTACTACGACCAGTTGTTGTTCGAGGGGCACGCCACGCCCCTGCGCCTGCGCTCAATGGTCGGGCTGATCCCCCTGTTTGCCGTCGAGATTATTCGTGAAGAGACCATCGAGCGCCTGCCCGGTTTTGCCAAACGCATGCACTGGTTCCTGGAGAACCGTAAAGACCTGGCGCAACATATCTCATACATGGAAAAAGGGGGCCAGCACATTCAGGGGTACCGTCTGCTCGCCATCCCCTCGCGCGAACGGTTGCTGCGTGTCCTGCACTATTTGCTTGATGAGACGGAATTTCTCTCGTCCTATGGCATACGCGCGCTCTCGCGTTTTTACCTGGAGCATCCCTACACCTGCCACGTTGATGGCCAGGAGTTGAGCGTCTCCTACGTGCCCGGCGAATCGGCCACTGGCCTCTTTGGGGGCAATTCCAACTGGCGCGGGCCGATCTGGTTCCCGGTGAATTACCTGCTCATCAAATCGCTGGAACACTACGGGCAATTTTACGGTAATACCCTGCGCGTCGAGTGTCCCACCGGCTCTGGACGCATGTTTACCCTGACGGAGATCGCGCGTGAACTCTCAGCACGTCTGGCGCGGATCTTCTTGCGCGACGAGGAGGGTCGGCGCGCCTGGAGTGGCAAAGAGCAGCGCTTCGCCAACGATCCTGCCTGGCGCGACCTCCAGCTCTTCTACGAATACTTTCATGGCGAGACCGGGCAGGGTTTGGGCGCCAGTCACCAGACCGGCTGGACCGCGCTGATCGCGCTGCTTTTAGCAGAGAGCGGGCGCGTACACGCTCATCAAGCAGGGAGCGAACAAGCGACAGACTAATGTGCAAACCTGGCCAATCTATGCTACGCTATGCACAGCATATTGAATTCAAAGGTTTGCTCTCATGAAACAATCATTTTTAGGAAAACTCCAACGCAGCGCCCTGACCAGTCTAAGTGGGGCACTACTCTTGCTGGTCGTGGTGCCAGTTCTGCAAGTATTTGTGCTGGGGCCGCAGGGCTATGGCGCGGCGCTGGCCACGCCGCTGGCAAGTCTGCGCTGGATTGGCGGCCATAGCGCGCTCTTCCTGCTCTATCGCCTCGCGCTGTTGCTGGGCTTCGTGCTGCTGCTGGGCCTGCCTTTCACGCTCTTTCGCATTATCGTAGCCCAGGAGATCGTAGGCCGGGCGGAAATAGCGGCAGAGGGGGGCGAAGACGACGAAACCGCAGGAGATGAAGAGGGTGAGGAAGAAGAACATACGGTTCCTGAAGAGGGCGGAAGCACTGATGTGACCCAGGTTGACGCCGGAGATGGGATGCCGGCGTTTGCCTGGCGTGGTAAAGGCTTCGCGGTCATCGCGGCCTGGACGGGTATGTTGGGGTTGGGGTTGCTCGCAGCGGGAACGCTGATCAGCACCATCTATCTGTGGAGCAGCGCCAGTAGCGGGGCGAGCTTGCCCGACAATTTTGCCAGCGTCACCAGTCTGCTCGCGGTCCTCACCTACACCGTTGGCGGCGGCCTGCTGGCCCTGGGGCTGATCTTCTTCGGGATCGTCATCGCGCGCAGTGGGCGCAAACTCTGGCCGGATAGCTGGGTGGGCTTTGGCTACGCGGCGCTGGCTATTGGAGCCATCGCGAGTGGTAGCGCCGTCCAGGTTGTGCTGGCACCCCTGAGCGGGCAATCCTCGTTAACTACGCCAACCATCCTGCTTTTCGCCGTCTGGTCGCTCTGGTTCGGAATCATGGTCCTGCGTCTGCGGCCCGAATAGCACGCATCCAATGGCGTGTTGAAAGCATGACAAGTTGGGCGAGATTTCCGTAAAAATACCTGCGTATGTAAAAGTCAGCCCGTTAACATGCAGGGGATTCTTCCGGGCGGTCATACATCGCGTAGGCTGATTTCCAGCACGCGAGAGCTTCGCTCTGCTGTCCGGAGATCTCCAGAAGCCGCGCCAGGCGGCCATACACCTCAACCAGTTCTGCTCTAGCTTGCAGGGGAACAAACGCTGCTTCGGCTTCTCGATAACAGGCTAGCGCCTCGTTGAGCAGGATGCTGGCGCGCTCCCCTGTGGTCTTGGCAGCTCCAGCCTCGGCGATTTTTCCGCCCACCAGATGGAGCGAGCCTATAAGATAGGCATCCGAAATATCTGTCTGATATGCAAGAGCATGTTCATATGCACACTGTGCGGTTTCCACGTGACCTTCCTCCAGATGAGTGGTGGTCAGGGCGACGAGATTGGTGAAGATCAGTAGCGGGCTATCTACCTGCCGGGCCAGTTCCAGTGCCTCGGTATAGTGAGCGGCGGCATCCTGGAAGGCGCGCATCTGGGAAAACAGGCGACCCAGCAGATGGTGCCAGTGAATCTGCTGGCGCATGTCGGGTCGTGCTTCATACAGGCGTAGGACTTTTTTCCCATACACCAGCGCCTGGGCAAGATTGCCCAGAAAACGCTGCGCCTCGTAGAGGCCAGAGTAGATCTCCAGGGCAGCCGGATGCCCATTGTCCGCGCCGCTCAAACGGAGCGCGTCCGCATAATGGGTGAGCGCAACCGCGTAAAAGCCCGTCTGGACATAGGTAGCTCCCAGGGCGCAGCGAACCTTGATGCGCACAGCGGGAATATTCATACGCCGTTCGTCAAGATGGGCAAGGCACTGGGTATAGTGGCGAGCAGCTTCCTCGTGGTAGCCCAATTCTCCAGCGGTCTGCCCCAACAGCAGGAGATAATGGATACGGCGCCGACGCTCGGTCTGCCCCAGGGACTGGAGATCAATGGCCTGCTCAGCGCTTTGCGCCGGGAGCAGAAACGGCGCGGCAGCATCCCAATAGCCACGCGAGGCAGCGCACCAGGCGCGTACATAGGCGATTTCTTGTGCCTGAACAGGATCGCTGGTCGCGACCTGCTCCAGTGTCGCCAGGGCCTTTTCTGCGCGCCCTTCTATCATGAAGAGATGCAGATGATGCAATAATTCGCTTGTAACCTTCGACATCAGGACCATATCTCCCTTCTTAATAGACATGTTTAATGATACCATATTGCCACACAAAAGAGATACACAGATCACCCCTTTGGAAAATCTGCAAGACACATTTGTATAAATAAATATAACGGAAACCTTTATACCTTTACCACCGCGCCCACAGAGTGGTAAAGAGATTTCCGTTAGCAAAATTATAAACCAAATGCTGGTAATATGCAAGATATATGTGACAATCTGAAAAAACACGCAGGATTTTCATTCTATGGGAGAGCTTGTTTTTTGACATAACTTAAAGAACTGCTATGCCTGCTGTTTCCATCGGCCATTTCTGCCCCGACAGGTTCTCCCTTTTGCAGACGGACGCTACCTTCAGCCCGCCTGAAAAGCCGCTCGAAGCTTATATGGATATATAAAAGAGCTTTATACTTCAAAATCAGATTGGAAGTATAAAGCTCTTTTATTTTTCGATTGGCCTGATTCTACGAACTGAAGGCAGAACCAAAAGTACTAGTCATGGTTTTCTTCAGTGGACGGTGGGGCAGATTCGCCAGAGGAACTGGCGGTGCCATAGATCATCTCGGTCAGTTCTTTGCGTGTGCGCTCGATAATAGCGCGCAAATGTGTGAGCTGCGTGGGATCAGTGATGGCACCGCGACCAGCAATGGCGAAGAGACGGGCCACCTCCATCGCTTCAAGACGCAGAGCCTGCATCTCCGGGCGTGGTCCACGTTCGCGGCGTTGTTCTCCCTGTTCGCGCCGCTGGCGCATCCAGGGAGGGCCGGCAAATTCTTCCTGCCGCTCATCCAGCAGGACGCGCCCGGCGTCGGTAATGCTATAGACCTTTTTGCCCTCAAGCTCTTGAACGCTCACCGCGCCGCGTTCTTCAAGCATCTGGAGGGTAGGATAGATCGAGCCAGGGCTGGGGGTGTAGAACCCGCCAGACTTCTCCTCCAGGGCTTTGATCATTTCGTAGCCATACATTGGCCGCTCGCGTAACAATTCGAGCAAGGCAAACTTGACATCGCCGCGCCCAAAGAAGCGCCCGCCCTCGCCGTGGGCAAAGGGTCCGCGTGGCCCACCAAAGCCAGCAAAACCGTGCCGACGCATATGCAGGAAACGCGCGCCCAGGTGAGGCAGTGAATGCCCCTCGCCGCGCATCCAGGGGGGCGTCCAGCCCGGCCCCCAGCCATCGGGATCGTGAGCATCGGCGAATTGATAGACAAATTTGTGAAACATCTAGTGTTCTCCTTTTCACTTTGCGATATATCGCGATATGTTGCTTCTAATTATAACGATATATCGCAAAGTGTCAAGGGGGAGGGATGGAGTGTTTGCTTGCACGGTAAAATAGAGGCATGATAGACTGTGGAAAAAAAGGAAACATTGTGAACGACGAAGCAGAGAATAATAATAGAAAGCAGCCGATGCCGAGCTATAACCGCGCGGGAGAGCACTTTGCGGGTCGGCGCATTGTGACGATTGGTGGAGGAACAGGCACCTTCGGGCTACTCTCGCACCTCAAAAAACGCCCATTTCGCATCAGTGCCATTGTCACTATGTCGGATAGTGGTGGCAGTTCGCGTCGTCTGATGGATGAATTTCGGCGCCAGCTCCCGCTTGGGGACCTGCGCATGTCCCTGGTCGCCCTGGCTCGCAACGGCGCGTTGTGGCGAGAGATCTTTATGCATCGTTTCCAGCAAACAGCGGATGACGAGCAAATAGAGAGTAAAGCGGGGGTCAGCGGGCATAGCCTGGGCAACCTGGTGCTCAAGGGTCTGCAGGATATCAACAATGGGGATCTTCTGCTGGCAATCGAGGATGCGGAGGAGTTGCTTAACACCGCGGGGCATGTGGTGCCCTCGACCCTCACCCAGACCATGATCTGCGCCGAGCTGGAGGATGGCACGACGATCTGTGATGAGACAGAGATCGATACACGCGGCAAAAAGAACCAGGGTGAGCTGGTCCCAATTGTGCGCTTGCGTCTGGTGCCAGATGACGCGCAGGCCTGCCCCCAGGCGGTGCGAGCCATTCGCCGCGCTGATACGATCATTATCGGGCCTGGCGACCTCTACACCAGCCTGCTTCCCAATTTGTTGGTGCCAGAGATCGCGCGGGCAGTGCGTGAATCAGAGGCCGAGAAGGTCTACGTCTGTAACCTGATGACTAAGCATGGTGAAACCAACGGCTACAACGCTTCCGATTTTGTCGCTACCATCCATCACTATCTGGGCGCGCGCGTTGATAAGGTGCTGGTCAATGACGGCCCGTTTGCCCCGGCCCTGCTGGCAAGCTACGCGGAGGAAAAAGACGAGCCGGTGGTGGTTGATCGCGCGCGCCTGCTCCAGATGGTGCCCGACGTGATTATTGATCGCCTCAACATCGAGAGCGATAGCCTGGCCCGCCACGATCCGGAACGCCTGGTACGCGCGCTTTTCCCTGAGAACGCCTGGTAGAAAGCAAGGCGAGCCACAGGGCGCGCAAGGGGCGCCCTACTCCTCGCTTGCAGAATATCCGCTTCAGTGCAGTCCTTGTGTCAAATTGACAAATTCGTCGCGCGTAAAGGCTCGCATGGTCTGGGTGCGCACGCTGCCAGGAGCGATGGTGCTCAGGATCAAGCGTGCAGCGGTCTGATCATCGGGCGCATCCGTAACCACGACATAATCATATTGTCCCATAACCAGATAAAAGCCGAGGAGTTGTCCTCCAGCCTCTCTGGCTGCCGTATCAAAAGCGCGCAGGCGTTCGGGAGCATTTTTAATCTCCTTGAGCCCCTGTTCAGTGAGTGTAACCAGGCTAATATAGGTTGGCATGGCTTGTCCTCCCGCTTGGTAGCACGTATCACTAAGACTATGAAAATAAGATGCCTTACATTCTCTGGCTAGAAACGGCAGAAAAGGATATTATCAAGGGATATCCCTTCTGGATGCTCTGATTGTACACGCTGCTATCCTGCATCTTCAAGCTGAAGTATGCTTGCTCTTTCGGCCCTGGAGCAGACGTCCTTCGCAAAAGCCCGCCAGGGCACCTGCCAGAGAACAGAGGGCAAAATGCTGAGCAGGTTGCGCGCTGAGCTGAATGATGCCGCTTGTGAGCACCAGGTACGCCAGGGCGCCGAGTGTTGCCCCCAGAAATGGTCGGATAAACCAGGTGAGCACGACAAAGGCTGGCGGGTAGGTGAAGCGCGGGCGGCTCAACGAAAGCACGCAACTGATGCAGCCACCGAGCAGCCCATAGAGCAGGACATACCAGGGGGTGCCCAGCGGCGCAAAGCCCTCGCTAAAGGTCGTACCCCAGACGCCCAGTCCTTGAAAAATGGCCAGGATCAGCGTTGCTAATAGCAGCAGACAGACATACAAGGCAAAGCTCATCATCCAGCGTGCCAGATAGGCCGGGTAGCGCGCATCCCAGGGTCCAGCTACGTTCTCCGCTGGCATGTCGGGCAGCGTAGTTTCTGGCGCATCGGTGGCCGGCCTAAACTCGGAATGGCTCATCTGCGCTGTCCCGCTCGCTTGTTGACGTAGATCATGACCAATCAGAACGGCAGGCAAGGGGTCCGTCGTGTGCTCTGGCGGCGTCGTTGGCAGCGGGGTCGCTGCGGGAATCGCCTCAGGCACCAGCTCTTCTAGCGTTTGAAGATAGCTATCCGGCAATTTCTGGCGGCGGG
The DNA here is from genome assembly GCA_964250225.1 of uncultured Ktedonobacteraceae bacterium. GTDB lineage: Bacteria > Chloroflexota > Ktedonobacteria > Ktedonobacterales > Ktedonobacteraceae > Paraktedonobacter. The sequence continues at coordinate 9,543 of CAXUEY010000163.1, forward strand.
CAACCTGCAACAGACGTTTCAGGTAAGCCGGCTCCGGCACACGTTCGGGAGCAGCCAGATGGCCAACCTGCTGACGCGTGCTCGCTGAGGCGATATAGGTCAGACAGGAGATCTCGCGCTGCCGATAGGTATCGCGTACCTGGACCTCAAGCGGAACAAAGTTTTCCGTATGATGGGCTTTATCCAGCACAGAGGGCCGCTCGTCCTCCCGGTGCGTCAGACGGCGAGGGATGCGATAGAGGATGCCCCATACCTCCGCTTCTGGTTGCTCCGGCGTGGCGTCGAGCGAGGCCAGCACATGGCCCCGCGTATCCAGGCCCTCAAAAACCAGCCGGTAGCCGTGTAGTACCGCAGGTCCATACGCGAAGGCTGAACCATCCAGGCGCTCGGGACGATTCAGCAACGCGGGGTCCATATCCAGCGCATACTCGAACAGCCAGAGAAATTCGTTAGCCAGCGCCTTCGGTGTGGGATCAGCCAGCAAGCCGGGTGTGGTGGGCGGCTCCTGGATAGCTGACACCTTCACCTCATCAGCAGGGCCTTCTTCCGGCACAGGCGGAGCCTCTGGAGCCTCCGTGGGAAAATGTGGGCCTGCTTGCGAGGGCGCGAGCGGCAGTTCTGTCTTCGAGGGGATAATACCAAAGGGCATGGGTCGCGGCGTACTCGCGCGCACAATCGGCGCGCCTGGCGCAACGTGCTTGCCTGCCGCGGACGCATCAGTTTTTTCCGCCTGACGAGCGGGTTGGTTTGCATTCGTTTCGTATTGTTCTTCCATACAACCTGACCTCCCATAAAACAAGGACAATTCCTTAACTACCAGGATACTCAAAAGTGCCGAGAAGACCAAATAGATAGGACTTCTTGCGCTCTCTGATCATTGGCTCTTTGAGATACCAGCCAATTGACCTTGTAATCTCTCGATTGGATTGGTTACACTTAATCCAATCGAGAGATTACAAGGGAGGCCAATTATGCGACAACACTCTTCGCATGCGGCGCGGCCATTGTTTACCGCGCCGATTCACTCGTTGATCAAACTGGAGCGCAATAACGGGCTGCCATTATATCGACAGATCTGTCAGCGTCTACGTGAAGCGATTCTTTCAGGCGAACTGGCAGAGGGGACACGCCTGCCAACGGAACGTGCTCTGGCCAGTTCGCTGGGTGTGAACCGCACCACGGTTATGAACGCATATAACGAGCTGGCCAGTGAAGGGTTGATCGAGGGGCACGTGGGGCGGGGCACGCTGGTACGGCACCGGCATTTTTCGCATCTGGACGAGGATTTTGAGCCAGAGACGGCCTCCTGGCTGCTCGGTTTGCCAGCGGGAGAACGCGAGTTGCTGGGACCGGACGCGCACCTGCTAAGCGAGCTGACTTCAGCCGGTGAGCAGCACGAGATTATTTCGCTGACGGCGGGAACGCCCGCGCCCGATCTCTTGCCAGCAGAGATGCTCAACAACATCTTCGCGGAGGGTCTGCTCGACGCCCGCCAGAGCGCGCTGGGCTACTGCCCCGTCGAGGGCTTGCACAGTCTGCGCCGCGAAATCGCCGCCTGGATGCGTCAGCGTGGCATCCCCATCGAGGCCGAGCAGATCTTGATCCTCTCAGGCTCGACCCAGGGCGTGGGACTGGTCGGGCGTTTGCTGCTCAATCCAGGTGACGAAGTGGTGGTGGAAGTGCCGACCTACCTGGGCGCGGTCCAGGCCTTTCGCGCGTTGCAGGCACGTATCATCGGTGTGCCCACCGACAGCGATGGTATACGCGTCGATCTGCTGGAGTCTATCCTGGCGCGTCACCGACCACGCCTGATCTATCTTCAGCCAACCTTTCAAAACCCCACCGGCTTCGTGATGTCACCGGATAGAAGGCGGCGCCTGCTGCTGCTCTCCAAACGCTACTCTACGCCCATTCTGGAGGACGACCCCTATAGCGTGATCTATTTCGAGGGCAAACGTCCGCAGCCACTCAAAACCCTGGACACCACTGGACAGGTTATCTATCTGAGCACCTTCTCCAAAATTTTAGCGCCGGGTCTGCGTGTGGCCTGGCTGGCCGCGCCTGAACCGATGGTCGAACGGCTCTCGCTGCATAAGCAGGTCTTCGATCTGAACACCAACGCCATCGGCCAGTGGTGCGTCTCAGAAATTCTGCGCCGCAACCTGCTCAATGACCATCTCCAACTCGTGCGCGAGCGTTACGAGGCCAAACGCGACCTGATGCTCCACGCGATTCAGCGGCACTGGCCCCAGGAAGTCCGTGTCAGCCACCCCCAGGGCGGCTTCCACCTCTGGTGTCGTCTGCCAGGCGACCTGCGCACGCGCACCCTCTTGCGTGAGGCAGCCAATGAACGCGTGGCCTTTGTGATTGGCGAGCCATTCCATGTCGATGGAGGCGGCCAGCAACAATTCCGTCTGAGCTTTGCCTATCCAGGTGAAGAGGATATTGAAGAGGCGGTCAAACGCATTGGCCACGCCATGAAACGTCTGCTGGCCCGGCGCAGCGCGCGTGAAGAGCAGCAACGTCCACACGTCGAGCATATCCCTATTGTCTAACTGATGGCGAACGTGCAAATAGTTGTGCGTATGCACCCCGGTATGTGCCGTTTGCAGCCAGGATTTGCTCGTCATGTAGAGAATGTCCCAGATGCGTTGAAGCTCACCTATCTTAAGCGTGGGCAAGCAGAGATGACCGCATTTACGGCTTTTCTCAGGCAACACATCGGGGTGTAGCATGTCAGGTAGGTGGGAACATTAGAAGCTGCACATTGCAATCCACGTGCCCACCTCCTGCTCGTTATGATAAAGCAGCACATGCTCATCCTCAGCGGGTGGCTCGAACTGGCTAAGCCCCATCTCAAAATAGTCGTCGCGGATATCATTGCGCACACGTGTGAGGCGATTCTCTAGCCAGCGCTGGCGTACAATTGCCGCGGATGTGGTGACATAAATCACCCGCGCATCCGCATTGTTCTGGATAGCGATGGCGCGTGCTCTATCGCGTTCGGCACGGGTGAAGTTGGCGGCGTCGTAGACAACCGAGTGGCCAATGCGTAGATAGAGAGCCAGTTGGCGATACGATTCGGCATAGGTGATATCCCAATCGGCGGGGGCAATCCAGCTATTGTTGTGACCCAGCCCGCGCACGCCATTGATCTCGTCGATACTCACGCGAACCAGGTCGAGATGCTGGATCAGCAGCTTTGCCAGGGTTGTTTTGCCCGCGAAGGCCAGCCCACACAGAATATACACACGAGGCATGTTCCGATTCCTTCCCTAAAAACGTTATACATCCTCTTCCCCAGGCGTGCCAACCTGCTCGACGCGGTGCATTACATCGGCTAGAGCAGCCAGCCAGGGCGAAGCGTCGGGCGCGTCTGCCGCCTGGATGAGTTCTTCCAGGGAGAGATAGTATTCGACCAGCACGCGTTCGCCGGTGGTTGTGTGCGTCACACAGTCCTCCAGCAGCGTACTGGCCTCTTCGTAGGCGCTGAGACGCTGCTGGGTCGCGGAGAGCGCGAGTTGGGCCTGTTGCAGTGGGGAAACATCGTGCTGGGCGAGACGGCGCCGTGGGCGCGTCTCTGTCGCAGGCTCGCTCATGGCCTTCTGCAATGCGAGCGCGGCAGTGCCAACCTCCTGCTCAGTCTCGTCATGGCGGCGGCTCAACCAGGCCCGTAGAGCGTGCAGGCGCACCAGGATATTCGCGCTCGCGGGCAGGCGCAACGCATCGGACGCGAGCAATTCGTCGCTGCCGAATTCAGGCTCGAATGGGTTTTCATCTTCGTCGTCGTGATTCATGCATGGATTGTAATGCAGATTGCCACCGAAAGCAAGAAGGTAAAGCCCCAGATAGTATGAGGCAGCCCATAAAAACGGTTGGACCGGTTTTATGGGCTGCCTCATA
>CAXUEY010000164.1:0-13372 GCA_964250225.1 uncultured Ktedonobacteraceae bacterium
CAGAGTGAGGAAGCAGAGTATGCGACGTTTGTGCAACTACAACTGTAGGACTAGATGAATGGCCGGGCATCCCGCCTTTTCTGGAGATTGAGGCGCCAGATCACGCCACGCTCTTGCAGACTGTAGCGCGCCTGGAACTCGACCCAGCGCAAGGGATGGTTGGAGCCGTCGGGGTGGCCTATCAGCGCTTTCAGATTGATCTGGATTATTTCCCGGAAGTGACTTTTCAGTGTATCCCTCACGCAACACTTTAAGAGGCCTTTCGCCTGAAAAATAGGTTATAAAGCAAGAAAAAATGATGAACAAACAAAACCTGACCGAACTGGTTACCCAAAAAGAATTTCTCCAGACCCTGATCGCGGACGATTATCGCCTGCTCGCCGATTATGATCCATACACCCTTCTCAATGTGCTCCTGCCCACGCTGGGTACAAATGACGGATATGTACGGGACAAGCTGGTGTACCCCATCATGGCGCAGATTATTCTGGCTGATTTTTCTACTCATCCCCTGACCGGCGCGCACCGGGAGGCGTTGTTGCTGACCTGTATCGATCAAGATCATCTGTTTTTTCATATCGGCGAAGTTGGAACAGATAGCGTCTTCATGCGCGCCTTTTCCAGTCTGATTATCGCTGTTCTGCTCTTTAAGGATGATCAGCATCCTCATATTTCGAAAGAGGCGGCCTCTCTTACCACACAGGCCATGCTTGCCTACGCCCGACAGGAGCGCGATTATCGGGGCTATCTCATGGGCAGTAAAGGGTGGGCGCACTCGATAGCTCATTTTGCAGATGCTCTGGATGAAGTCGCCAAAAATCGCTATACAACGACGGCTGACTGCACGGCTATTCTGGAGACCCTGACTTATCTCGCCAGTTTGCCAGAGCCTCTCGGTTATGGAGAGGATGAACGCCTGGCTTTTGTTGCTCTTGGCATGATTGCTCGCCAATCCGTCGATCTCGCCTCACTCAAGACATGGATTGCCTCGCTCGCAATTGTCCCTGAAGGCGATGTGCTGGAGGATGAGGGCGTGATCAGCTATATTCGTTCTCTCAATGCCCGAAATTTTCTGCGCAGCCTCTATTTTCTACTACAATGGAACAAGGTTCCCGCTATAGCTGACCAACAAGTCGAGTTGCTGGCTGAGATAGATCAGGTGTTGCAGCAACTCAATGAGTTATCTTTAGAATGATTTTCCAGGCTCTACGCATTTAGGGAATGCATCTTCTGGCAGAGCGATACGCAGGATGGAGCGAGTGTGTAGAGAACATCCGCACCATCCTGGATACCTCAATTACACGTTTGGCGCGACGACCTCCTCTCTCTCACTCTGTGTCACTGGTTTACTGCGCACGCGGCGGAGCGCTGCAGTGTAGAGCAGTAACGCGGGGGCCAGGATCACGCTCAGTGCGGCCAGGGCCACGCGGAACGAGAAGATGGTGCCCAGGTAGCCAATGGGCGGGCCGCCACTGATCTGGCCGAGGGCGTCTATCTGCCCATCGAGCGAGATGATGGTGGCGCGCACACGGGCTGGACTGTTGCGTGTCAGCCAGGCCGTGAAAATGGGGTTCTTCACGTAGCGGAAGATGTCCACGCACCACATAGCCGCAACTGCCAGGAAGAAATTGCCGCTCCAGGCGAAGACCAGCAGCCCGCACATGCCCAGGATGTTCAAGATCATCAACGCGCGGATTATTGCGTGTTGACTGTTGAGGTTGAGGCGTCGGCGCACCAACTCGTTGCCGCCGAGGGTCAGCAGGTTGCTGAGTACAGCAATCAGAGCAAACCAGACAACAGGCGGGAATGGGCCTAAGGCTGGAATAGAGAAGTCATGCTGCAAATGCGGCAGACCCAGACGATCATAGCCCTCGCTGGCCAGGCCATACAGGAGCGTCACGCCGAGAATCAGCAAAAGCGTGGGATTGCGCCAGGCTGTACGCATACCAGCCTGGAAAGCGTTGGCGAGATCGCGCCAGGATTGCCGCTCCTCTTTGGGCGTGGGACGAAAGCCGTGCTCGGGCATGATAAAGAGCAGCAAGATCCCCAGTAACACAATCAGTGCGCCACCAACTAGAACGGGCAAGTTGAGACGAATGCTGGCCAGGGCCGCGCCGAGCAGCGCGCCGAGGACATTGCCAATCTGACTGATCTGCGCGCCACGGATAAAGACGTGTCCAACCTGAGCCTCACCAACCTCATCGGCAATCCAGGCCTCTTCCGCGCCGCTCATAAAGGTCGATCCCACGCCAAACACGCCCTGGGCCAGCGCAATGGCCAGGAAGTTGGGGATAGAGCCTTCCAGGATAAAGCCAGTTCCCACGAGCATTACGCCGATGATGACCGCGAGACGTCGGCTATAGAGGTCCGCCAGTACGCCTGTCGGCATCTGGCAGAAGAAACACACCACTTCAAGGGTGGTGCCAACCAGCGTCAGTTGCAGCGGGTTGAGGTGCGCAATCTGAAACTGATAGAGAATGTTGTAGGTGGCCATAGTCGTGAAGCCCAGGCCATAGAAAAACGAAAGGGTCAGATAAACCGCGTAAGCGCTGAACCTCCTCGTACGTGTAAGCATCGAATATCCTCTCGTAACAGCAGAGCCGTGGCCGTTTGAAGACCACTGCTATACATCATATTTTTCGTCGGGATGAACATGATGCTTGAAACTCCCATGATATACACCTCTTTCTTTTTTCAGGGCGGCCCGTACCACAACGCGAACCGTATGGCTGACTATACCATACACGAGTTATTTCGGGAAGGCCTGCGCACAGCTTTTTATTCCATAAAAAACAGAGGTTTGTGTATTTCACACAAGCCTCCGTAGTTTAACGTGAAGAAGGAGAAGAAACCGTTATTTAGAAATTACCGGTTTTTCACCCCGTAGTAATTTGGTGCTTCTTTGGTGATTTGTACGTCATGTGGATGTGATTCGCGCAGACCGGCGCCGGTGATGCGTATAAAACGCGCCTTCTCCTGCATCTCCGCGATGGTCGCGCAGCCCGCGTAGCCCATCGATTGGCGCAGGCCCCCAACGAGCTGGTAGACCAGCGGACCAAGCAGGCCCTTATATGGCACACGCGCCTCAATACCCTCGGCAATCAGGCGCGACTCATCAACAGTATCGCCCTGGAAGTAGCGATCTTTGCTGAAGCTACGTTGTTTCATAGCTCCCACCGACCCCATACCCCGATAGTCCTTGAAACGCTCGCCCTGCGAGATGAGCAGTTCACCAGGACTCTCTTCTACACCTGCGAGCAGGCTACCCAGCATAACGCTGTCCGCGCCCGCCACGATAGCTTTGGCAATGTCGCCAGAATACTGGACGCCACCATCGCTTATCACTGGAACATCATGCTTGTGCGCGACACACGCGCACTCGTACACTGCTGTGACCTGTGGCATACCTACGCCAGCGATCACGCGCGTCGTACAAATTGAATTATGGACTATCGCATTATCAGCTATGAAGCTGTGAGTTGGGCAATCAACCTCGATATCATATACAGGTACAATCTTACCAGGATGATGATCTTCAAGCCGCTTTACTGCCTGATAGTTCGCCATAAGGCGTTTTTCATGCGTTACATTTAAACGCGAACGATAACTCTCCCGGCATTTCTCAGAAGTAGTGCTGTTCAGACCCCCAGCAGATCCTTTCTCGGTGCTACAGTTCGGAAAACTTCCTTCCAACAAATAGCAGAGCACATTAAACAACTCAACAAGTTGCTGCGAAGTGTTATGAAAACTGAGACGCCCATCTCCAGCCATGTGACCATCGCTATCTATAAGACCATCAAAAAGTCCCCGCAGATATTGACGGTTCATGCTCAGGTATCGTGTAGGTAAATGCTTCTCGTGACGTTTACCAAATTGAGCCAGGAGCTTTGCCCATTGGAGTGAGTAGAAGTTAAAGATGATAAGTTTTTTACTCTGTATCGGCTCTATCTCCAAATTTGTTACCATTTTCAGGCAATGAGCAAATTTCACCGCAATTTCATGCTCATGGGGTCCGAAATACCATGAAACTCGTCCTTGTATGGAGTTTCTTGAAGGTGTAATAAATGCATGACCATCGCCAAGAAACGTTCCAAAGATGTAGCCGAGTTCATAGGAATCCGCAATCTTTGTGTGATAACGTGCCAGTTGTTTCTTCTGTCGCACAGCAAATTCGCACAAGTCGATTTCAAAACCCTGAGGTAGATCGAACATGATATGCCTGGGCAAAAGCATAATATCACGCTCTGTTTCACCAATTTCTTTCCAACGAATCTTCGAGAGTCCCAGGCGAGTTGGTTGTTCCAATGCCCTTGCATATCCTCTCGCCAACACAGTAGTAGCACTCACTGTTGCAAGATCTCCAACGAGATAACGATGATCTGGCGTCACATGTGTTTCGCGATGTGAGGCAGTGTGCCTGAGCGTCATCACTTCGCGCATACCTGTACACCAGGCTTTGACAACAGTAACTGGCTCACCATTCATATTAATAACGCGATCCCCCGACCGGATATCCTCTATATTCTTATACATGGAGTTGGCCATAAGGACACGTGTTCCAGCGGCAAAACAGCCTGGCCCAATTCCTACTTTTACTCCATCTACACCAGCCTGGATCAGGGCTTCCGTGGCCTCGGCGGTCACCACATTGCCAGCCATAATCTGGACCTGTTTGCCAAAACGTTCTTTGACGTGTGCCACGGTCTCTATAACCATGCGCGAATGAGCGTGCGAAGTGTCCACCACCAGCACATCCACACCTTCCTCAATCAGGGCGGCACAGCGCTCGTCGGTACCTGGTTCCACACCGACTGCGGCCCCCACGCGCAGGCGGCCAAACTCGTCCTTCGCGGCGTTGGGATAGAGGATCTTCTTCTGGATGTCCTTCATCGTAATCAGACCCTTGAGCATGCCGTGCTCATCGACCACCGGTAGCTTCTCGATCTTATAACGATGCAGGCTGTCTCGCGCCTCCTCCAGAGTCGTGCCGACGGGAACCGTAATCAGGCGTTCGCTGGTCATCAGTTCAGAGATAGGACGCTCAACATCGGTCTCGAAGCGCATGTCGCGGTTGGTCAGGATGCCGACGAGCCTGCCGCGTTCGGTAATTGGAATGCCGGAAATGTGGAAACGTTTCATGACTGTCAGCGCCTCGCGCAAGGGCTGATGGGCCTCCAGCGTGATGGGGTCGGTAATCATGCCCGACTCGGAGCGTTTGACCTTATCGACCTCCTGAGCCTGGTCCTCGATAGAAAGATTGCGATGAATAATACCGATGCCCCCCTCACGTGCCAGGGCAATGGCCAGACGACCCTCGGTCACTGTATCCATAGCCGCGCTGAGAATGGGGATATTGATGGAAATGCTGCGCGTCAAACGCGTCACTGTCGAGGCTTCACGGGGCATCACTGACGAGGCGGCTGGTATAATCAGCACATCATCGAACGTCAACCCCTCTGTGGCAAACTTCTGCTCGAAATCTGGCGCCATAGCTGGCTTTCTCCTCCTTAACAAAAAACCTGGACTCGCGATAGGGCGAACCAGGTCTCCCACCTGAATAACAAATGTTCTAGTAATACGATTAACTGCTGTACCTGGAGAGTGTGTGTAGAATAATTCTTGCTACTATACCATCTCGCTGATGAAAACGTCAAATTGTTTGCAGGTGGCGTGGCCCAAATTCTCTCCCCCATTTCCAACTAACCTGTGCTCTATTGGATGACGTTGAACCAATCTTGTCTATTCATCCATTGAATCGTGCTTCATCAGGGGAGCAAAACGTTGGAGGTGAACCTGAGCTGCCTGTTTTTCCTCTTCTGTCATCGTTTCAGACCCCTCCAGGAACAGATTCATCCCTGTCAGGTGGCGCCCCAGTTCCAGATCATTGTCCTGGAAACGGTGCGCAAGCTCCTCAATCGCCAATTTCAGCAGAGCAGCATCGACGTTTTTCATGCATGGTAGCAAAAAATAGCTCGCGCTGACACGGCTGTTCAGGAATTCACGCGCATCTTTTTCCCAGAGGTCAATTCTGTCGAAACTAAATTCCATGAGCACAACGCCGTGAAGTTCCGAGTGGATGGGAGCAGGGATTGCACTGGGAAATGGGCAGATGATAACCGGATCGATATAGACGGTGGTATGCGTGCCTCTGGGTTTGGCCGCTTTCCGTTTTTCATATTCCGCAAAGCTTTTCTCATTTTCTGGCGAATCGCCCCTATGCGCTGCTCTTTGTATTTCATTGGTCAGATTGAACTCCTCGTCGTCATCGTTATGATAAATTACTGGCTCGTCTGATGCATCCTCCCTGCTCATTTCTACCTCCAACATTGTTTGCAGAAGGTCGAACGGTAGCTTCCTGGGTTCGTGATCTGTTTGGAACTGGACAGCCAGATAGCGCAACCCGTTCTTCCCGCTGTCCTGCACACGATAGACTCGCTCGAAGTGTCCTGATTCCTCGATCAATCTGGCAGCGTAACTTCCGACAACTGTCGCTTCTGGGAGAATTATGTTCACCAGCCCTTCTTCCATTGGGCCAGGTGGGGTGGCTCTGGGGGCCGATTCGAACTCTGGTAACTCGACCTCGAAACTCCCCTCAACCCGAAAATTCGGTATTAATAGGGGAACAATCTCTTGGGCTTGCTCGTGGAAAAGGTTTTTGAGGATGTGCGTGTAGGGTCGTTTGCTTGCCATAATGCTGTACCTGTCCCTTCCATGTATCACAATGTTTCCAGGAGTATATCACAGATACAGAAAAATACAAATGTACAATCATGGATCTATAGATAGATACTTGCGTTCTATACATTACACAAGGATCTATAGCATCTTATTGGCTCTGATTTATCAGAAAACGTGTTGGCTCACGCTCAAACTCGCGCTTGCAGGCAGGGCAGCAGAAATAGAAGCGTTGCCCCTGATAGACACTGCTATGACGCGCACTGACTATCTCGACGCTCATGCCACATACGGGATCGAGCGCGGTAGCTGTTTCAAGCACACTTGCACCGTTGTTCGTCTCATTTGTACGCGCTTCCTGCTGATCAGCTTGAACGTGCGGCGTGGGGTGGTGTCGCATCTGCACAAGTTCGGCGAGAATGCTGGCTGCGATCTCAGCGGGGGTGGACGCGCCGATGTCGAGTCCTGCGGGCGCTTTGAGACGCGCGATGTGCTGCTCGCTCATTCCGCAGGCGCGCAGGTAATCGCGACAGGCGGCGGCGCGGCGTGGACTGCTCACCAGGCCGATATAGGCGGCGGGACTGCTCAATACCTGTTCGAGCACGTTTTCGTCATATTGCCCATGTGTGGCGATCACGATAGAGGTGCGTTCATCGATAGTAGCCGTGTGCAGGCTGGTATCGTTGAGGCTACTTACGCCAAAATCGAGCGCGGGGGCGAGTTGTTGGAGGGCGGAGATAATCGGTGAATCACCGATGAGCAGCAGTTGAGGCAGAGGTAAATGGGGTTCCATATAGATATCTAAAGCTCCTCCACTGGCGCAGGTCATGGGAAACGCGAGTACGCCGGGTTGAGCCTGCGCGTGTGTTTGTGGAGCTGTGCCGAGACGTAGCAGAAATGGTTCGCCGCCCTCGCGCAGGATACGTCTGGCCTCGCGCACGACCACTGGCTGCGTGCAACTGCCGCCAACCCAGCCGGTGAGCTGCCCATCGTCCGCGATCAACGCCTGCGCGCCTGGTTTCGCGGATGTGGGTCGCTCGCACCAGACCACCGTTGCCAGCACAAAAGACTTGCCCGCTTGCTCCAGTTGCACCGCAAGTTCCAGCAGCGATTGAGACATGCTTCTCCTCCAGCAAGATCTGTATACGCAGTTGCATATGTGCACGTGCATCATATGCAACTGCGTGCAAAAAAGATTAATCGGTCGCGAGCCCTTTCTCTTTGAGCACGTTCCAGACCTTCCACGGGCTGAGCGGCATGTCGATGTGACGCACGCCAACATGCGCCAGCGCGTCCACTACGGCGTTGACGATGGCTTGTGGCGCGCCAACTGTGGGCGATTCGCCGATCCCTTTGGCTCCAATGGGATGGTGTGGCGAGGGCGTGATCGTGCGATCCGTCTCCCAGTTTGGCGTCTCCATGGAGGTCGGGATCAGGTAATCCTGGAAGCTGCCGCTGAGGATATTGCCGTGCTCATCGTAGGCCAGTTCCTCGTACATCGCCGGAGCCAGACCCTGCGTCAGGCCACCGTGAATCTGCCCCTCGACGATCATCGGGTTGATGATCGTGCCACAGTCGTCCACGGCCATAAAGCGGCGGATGTGTACCTGGCCGGTGCCACGGTCGATATCGACGATGCAGATGTAACTGCCGAAAGGATAGGTGAGATTGGGCGGGTCGTAGTAGTTGACCGCCTCCAGGCCCGGCTCCAGGTAGGGCGGACAGTTGGTGTAGGCAGCGAAGGCCAGCTCCTGGATGGTCTTACCCTTGCCCGGCGACCCCTTCACGAAAAAGCGCCCAGGCTCCCATTCCAGATCCTCTTCACCCACTTCTAACAAGTAGGCCGCGATCTTCCTCGCTTTGTCGCGCACTTTGCGGGCCGCGAGTGCTGTAGCGGCTCCACTGACAGGCGTGCTGCGGCTGGCATAGGTGCCCAGGCCATAGGGAGCCGTGTCGGTATCGCCATGCTCGACATCGATATCGTCGGGCGACATGCCCAGTTCGGCGGCGATGATCTGTGCAAAAGTCGTCTCGTGGCCTTGCCCCTGCGTCTGCACGCCGATGCGCGCCAGAGCTTTGCCAGTTGGATGCACACGGATCTCGCAGCTATCAAACATCTGAATGCCCGCGATATCGAAGTGCTTGCCCGGTCCCGCGCCCACGATCTCGGTGAACGATGAGATGCCGATGCCCATCAGTTCGCCGCGCGCGCGCTTCTCCGCTTGCTCACGACGCAACTCCTCGTAACCAACGTTGCGCATGGCCAGGCGCAGCGCTCCCTCGTAGTCGCCACTATCATAGGTCCAATCGAGCGCGGACCGATAGGGGAACGCTTCCGGCTGAATGAAGTTTTGCAGGCGCAGTTCTGCCGGATCTTTGCCCAGCTCGTGCGCCAGCGTATCCATTGCGCGCTCGATCAGGTATGATGCCTCGGTCACGCGGAACGAGCAGCGATACGCGATGCCGCCTGGCGCCTTATTCGTATGCACCGCGTCCACCTCGACAAAAGCGTTCTTGAAGTCATACGAGCCGGTGCAAATGTGGAATAGACCCGCCGGAAATTTGGTTGGTTGGGCCGCCGCGTCAAACGCTCCGTGATCGGCCAGGGTGTACACGCGCAACGCCTGGACCTTGCCGGCTTTGTTGCTGGCAACTTCGGCGTGGATATGATAGTCGCGTCCAAAACCAGTGCTGCTCAGGTTCTCCGTGCGGTCCTCGATCCATTTGACCGGCTTGCCAGTTTTCAGCGAGGCCACTACAGCGCAAACGTAGCCAGGATAGATGGGGACTTTATTGCCGAAGCCGCCACCGATATCGGGCGAGATGATGCGGATACGGTGTTCAGGCAGCCCGGCGACAATCGCGAAGAGGGTGCGGTGCGCGTGGGGAGCCTGCGAGGTCATCCACACCGTTAATTTGCCTGTTGCGGCGCGATAATCGGCCACGCAGCCACAGGTTTCAACATGTATCCTACAATGTACCTTATCTTCTCGGCATCAATGAAACTGGCTACTACATCAACCCTGTGTTATTAGCAATGGCCGGAGACGGGCGATAGAGGTAATCGGCGGACCCACGAGAGGAAACGAAATAGGGAGGGCGGTTAAGCCGCTCTCCCTTTGTGTTGCTCAATGATCTTCTCTGCCCACTCTCGTGATTGCCTCATCCACTCATCGAAAGATATTTCTTTTTGATTGTATGCCCTCGTGATGTACAGTAAGCCGTATGATGGCACCGTTTCCACACCCGTTGTCATTTCTTCTTTGTCCAATTCGTTCACAGGTCACACACTCTCTTTCCATCAGCGCCATGTTATAGGACATAGCACGGCCAAGCACTGTTCACAAGGGAAGCGAAAAACAAATGAGGATGCTATTTCACGGCTCTCGCTTCCTGTCACAAGGGCATAGTTTACCCCTGGACTTGGTACGTAACCCGCGTACCCAGGAAGCGAAGCTGTCCGCTTACTTTAGCTCTTATATTGTAGCAGATAACTCAGCCTTTGTCAAGCATTAGCCCGCTTTATAGGCCGGTTGGGTGGTGTTTTGGACCTCTCTTTTAACAGACGAATGAAGGTCGTTTGTGGCCCACCACTGAAAATGCATGATTGTGAGCCTCTGCAACCCTTTAGATAGTGTCAATCACACACTAATAGCGCCTTCAGGGGATATGACCCGCCCAAATGGGTAGAAGAAAATGAGCTAGAAATTAGCCCAAAACCTCGGATAAATTCGGTTAAATTACCTCTTTTTACCCCTACAAATAACGTCAACTGTGCGGTACACTACGTCCGGTTTACTTAAGCTCACCCAGAATGGAACATACCAGCCGATGATCGCATACTTGAACTTCCCCGAAGAATTACGAAATGTGTCACAGTGGATTGTCTGGAAATACGGCCCTCCACGCACAGAGGGCGGCAAGCCCCCAAAGGTGCCCTACAACCCAAAGACGCACGAAAAAGCCTCTTCAACGAACCCCAACACATGGGCTACCTTCAGGGAAGCACTCGGAACGTATCAATCATCAGAACGTGGGCACAATACAGAGGCGTACAAGGGGATCGGGTTCATGTTCCTGGCTGGTCAGGGCTATGTGGGTGTCGATCTGGATGAGTGTTTTGACCTCTACACAAAAAGCGCAAACGAGTGGGCAAGGGGTATCATCGAGCGATTGAACTCCTATACCGAGGCATCCCCATCCTATACGGGTGTGCATATCATCGTCAAAGGCACCATTCCCAGAGGTCGTCATAACGACGTGATGGAGATCTACCAGGAAGGCCGCTTCTTCACCGTGACTGGTCTAGCACCTGTGCTCAACGGGATGCGCCCCATCGCAGAATGCCAGGATGAATTGATGCGCATCTATCATGAAGTGTTTGGGGAAGAGGAACGCCCACCTTCTACAAGGCCACCACGACCAACGCTAGAAAGCACGCTCGATGATGCTGAACTGATCGAGAAAATGCATGCCCCATACGCGAAACATGGGGAGAAGTTCAAGGCGCTCTGGGCCGGTGACTGGAAAGCTCTGAGCATCGGCGATGGATCGCAGTCGGCGGCAGATATGGCCCTGTGCGGTATCCTGGCATTCTACACTGGAGGCAACGCCGACCAGATGGACCGCTTCTTTCGCCAATCGGGATTGTATCGCAAGAAATGGGACGAGAAGCGCGGCGATATCACCTATGGCGGGCAAACCATTCTACGGGCGATCAATGGGGCATCACTGTTCTACACCCCTGGCAGCGGCAAGCGGCGCGAGTATCGATCAGTAACCTACACCCAACCCTATCAGCGAACGAACGAGCAGCCAGAGGAACGAGCGCGGATGTTACAGGAGCGGGCCGAAGAGGTTAGGGAATGGACAGCCAGGGCCATCGAGAGGCGCGACCTCGTGACTGGTATTGCATCCCCTCCCGGCGTTGGCAAGAGCTTTACGGTAGCTGCCTGGGGCGTTGATAAGGACATCGCGTATATTATCCCACGTCACGCGCAAGAGACGAGTATCCCTGTCTTAAAGCAGGAATATCGGATCGTCGTCCCGCCCACAGCAGAGACATGCGAGAACTACCAGCTTCATGAGACACTTGCCAGGGCTGGCTATAATACGATCTTTGCCCACCAGCATGGTAGCCCTACCTGTCTCTATCGTCAGCAGTTCGAGCGGAAAGGGTCAGCCGTCTACCAGACTGCCCATGCAACCACGACCTATCCAGCAATGCATGCGGCCATTGTTGTGGATGAGTTTAGCATCACCGAATGGTATAATACCCGTCAGCTTACCCATGCTGAGATGAAGCAGGCAAAGAGCACCTTTGAAAAGCACACCCCGGCGTATCAGCTTCTCAATGCGTTTCAGGTCGTGTTAGGTGACATTGAAGCGGGTGACATGCTGCAAGGGAAGGCGCTCTTAGATAGGCTCAATGACCACCTGCAAGGGCGTTTAGAGGCAGTGATCGAGGCCCTGAGCAGCGACTATAAAGCGACTGACCGTTATCCCCTGTGGACCAAAGAGCACACGGATCGGGTGGTGCTCCCACACCTCTGGAATACGCTCAATGATGAGGCAGCCTACTGGAAACATGGCGGTGACTGGAACAGCTATATGCGAGTGGTTGGCTACAAGGAAAAGGAAATGCTGTATCTGACAGAGCCGCGACGGTTTCAGGCACGGACTGAGAGTGAGCTTCCGCCATTGGTCATTCTCGACGCGACGATGCATGAAGACTTGCTAGCGCGATGGGCCGGGCACGCGGTGACAACCCACCGACCAACCATTAGCCCACCGCCACATACCCGACATATCGGGGCGCGGGTGGCACGCTACGGGAAGACCAATCTCACGTACAATAAGGAGCATCGGGATCGTGCTATCAATCAGGCTGAGCACGTTCTAGATACGCTCGGCATCGTAAGAGAAACAGTCGGGCTTATCACCTTTAAGGATGTGGCCGACCAGATAGGCGAAGCATTGGACATACCAGTGGAGCAACGCTTGCACTTCTTCGCATCCAGGGGGAGCAACGCGATTGAACACTGTGAAACCTTGCTTATTATCGGTACCCCCACCCTCTCACCGGACCAGATGTACCGCTACGCCAGGGCGATCTACCATGATGACCGCGTACCGATTGTAGAGGGCAGCGACCAGACGGAAGCAGGCATCTATCGCTACAAGGATGGGCGCGTTCAACGGCTGGCAGAGTACATCACCAGGGCTGAGTTAACGCAGTGTGCTCACCGCAATAGGCCGCTTCGCTACGATGGCCGGACAGTGATAACATTCTGCCAGGGGGAGATCGACTTCTTGCCCCTCACTGAGGAGCCGATAACTTTCCCAACCCTAACCGAACGGAAGGCGGATCAGGAGCGTCAAGCCGTGGATGCGATAGAGCGGATCATGGCGCGGGATGGCAAGTTGACGGTGAGGGCGCTCCTCGCGGAATGTCCAATGGGTAATGATCGTGCTCAAGAGTACGTGCGTCGGTACAAGTGAGCGCGGCGCGGGAGTTGCGGGCGGGTATGCCACCCACTAAAAAAGTTTTTTAGGTGAATACTGTATGCTGATGGATTGATGGATACTCTTTTCCTCACTGTCCACCGGCCCCAACTACCACACTGTGTAAATCATAGATTTTGTACTGCTTTTCCTAAATAGATATTATTACTAAATCAGGTACAAGATACACAGT
>CAXUEY010000165.1:0-10477 GCA_964250225.1 uncultured Ktedonobacteraceae bacterium
CGATGCAGAACAATCCCTGGCGTTTTGACAGTGGTTACTCTGATAGCTTCAGTGGTTTCACCAAGTTCGGCATTCGTTACGACGACACGAGCACCGGTCGCTGGACCCAGCACACCCCAATTGGCGGAAGTTTGCAGGAGACGGTCAAGGCGAACCCGTATGTGTGTACGCAGGATAATCCGGTGAACGTGACGGATACGAGCGGGGCAGGCCTTACTCCGGCATGTATAGTGGGTCTTATAGCCACAATAGCGGGTGTTGCAGCCGCCGCTTTCGGATTATCGACAACGGGGGGAGCCCTGCTAAGTGCTATTGCAGAAGAGGCGGTAACAGCCGCTGTTGTTAATCCTTTTATCTTGGCTGTTTTTGGTGCTATTGGAGCGGTAGCTTTTCTCATTGGAGCTATACTCTATTGTGCCAATGTACCGTAAGCAAGAAACATCGAGCTAAAGAACTGCTTTAAGCGTTGATTTGAATAGAACGAGCGGGCGAGATGGCAAAAACAATCTGTTTGTCTAATTCATCTCGTACCGCTCGATAGGAGATTGTACCGATGCCCTATCTCATAGGTGTATTTATAGGTGCTCTACTTGTCATTGTTGAATGTCCTATCATCCTCATCGCCACGAGGAGAACGGGAAATCCAGCAACACGCATATGGCGGGGAGCGTTAGCCCTCTTTGTGGCTTTTACGATTACAGCATTGATCATTGCATTTAGTATAATACTAATAGTACATACTAATTAGTTATAAATAATGCTCTTATTGCTTTTATTAACGCTTAGCATTCTTGATTGGGCTGACCGATAATAACAGCAACCTTGTCGGCAACGAGCGTTACGTGTATGATCCCTATGGTAACGTCACGAACACGCAGAATTCGACGCCGATGTAGGAGAATCCCTGGCGCTTCGACAGTGGCTACTCCGATGGCACCACTGGCTTCACCAAATTCGGCATTCGTTACGACGACACCAGCTTGGGTCGCTGGACGCAGCATACCCCAATTGATGGCAGTTTGCAGGAGGCGATCAAGGCCAATCCGTATAGATCATCTATCAGAGGGAAGATGATGTGATAGATACGTCTCTTTCCACATGTACGAACGGGCCAGCATCTCCTCGGCGCTTTTCATCGAAAATTCGGTCACGTCGCCGCCCATGATATGCGCGATTTCGCGCACGCGTTGCTCTGGACGCAGCTCATTGACCACGGTGATCGTGCGCTCGTCAAGGATCTGTTTGTTAACGTTGTAGTGGGTGTCGGCGAAGGTCGCGATCTGTGGCAGGTGGGTGACGCAGAGCACCTGGTGGCTGCGCGTCAACTGCCAGAGCTTCTCACCCACAACCTGGCCGCTCTTGCCGCTGATACCCGAATCGATCTCGTCGAAGATCAGGGTGGGTGTGGCGTCCGCGGCTGAGAGGATGGTCTTGAGGGCCAGCATCAGGCGCGAGGTTTCGCCACCGGAGGCGATTTTGGTCAGCGGCTTAAATGGCTCACCGGGGTTGGGTGCAATCAGGAATTGCACGCGGTCAATCCCGCTGGTATCGCAGGCGTAGTATTGTTCGGGTTGGCCGTCGATGCTGGCGGGTACGCCGTTCTCATCGGGCGTTTGCAGAATCTCCACGGAGAAGCGCGCGCGTTTCATATTGAGATCGTTCAACTGCTCTTCCATCGCTGAGGCCAGGGTGTCTGCGCCTGCGCGTCGGCGTTCGGAGATTTGTTGCGCGATCTGCCCGATTTCGCGGCGTATTTCTCCATCCTGCTTCTGGAGTTGCTCCATCAGTTCATCGCGATGCACCAACGTCTCCAGTTCGGCGCGGTCCTCGGCGGCGCGCTGCAAAATCTCCTCAATCGTCGCGCCATACTTGCGTTTGAGGCGTGAGATCAGGTCCAGCCGCTCTTCAATCTCGGCCAGGCGCTGCGGATTGTCCTCGATATCGCTCAGATAGCCGCTAATGCTCGTCGAGACCTCTTCCAGGCGATAGATAGCCTCGCCCAGTGCCTCTTCTTCATCCTTGAGGTTCTTATCCAGGCGCACCAGCTCGTTGAGGGCGCGTAGAGCGGGTCGCAACTGGTCCAGCGCGGGCTGAAAATCGTCGCTGCTGCCGTCGCCGCCGCTGAGCGCGCCGTAGACCTGGGCGCAGAGTTCGCGCAAGCGTTCGGCATTGTTCAGCACCTTGCGCTCCTCTTCCAGCTCCTCCACTTCGTCCGGCTGCAACTCGGCCCGCTCGATTTCATCGACCTCAAAACGCAGAAACTCGGTGCGACGACTGACATCGCGCTCGCTCTGTTGCAGTTCCAGTAGTTGTTTGCGCGCGTTACGCCAGTCGGTCACGCGGGTGTTCAACGTATTGCGCAGCGGAATCAGTTCAACGTAGCGATCCAGAAAGTTCACATGCTGCTCAGGACGCAGCAGACTCATATGCTCGCTCTGCCCATGAATATCGACCAGCCAGCTCGCGACCTGCTGGAGCACCTGCTGAGAGATCGCACGGCCATTGATGCGGGAGACGGTGCGCCCGGAACGAAAAATATCGCGGGCCAGGATCAGTTGATCGTCTTCGGGCACAATATCGTACTGGTGCAGGAGTGTTGCCAGGGCCACAGCCGCGTCCGCGCTCTCTGTATCAGCCGCAGCCGCGTTGATCCGTGCCTCTGCCTGGTCGAAGGCCTCCAGCAAGGTTTTTGCGCCATTCGAGCCATGATTGGGCGTAAACTCGAAGGGCTGCCAGTCGCCCTTGATAGGTGGGAGCGCGTGAATCGTAAAGATCCCCTCGACTGAGGCGCGCTCGGTGCCAGCGCGTACAAAGTCCGCGCCAATTTTTCCGCCCAGCAGAGCATTCACGGCGTCGATGATAATCGATTTGCCCGCGCCTGTTTCGCCGGTAAACACATTGAAGAGGCGATGCAGATGGAGATGCAGGCTCTCAATAATGGCGAAATCTTTGATTCGTAATTCAAGTAACATCTCAGGAATCTTCCCTTAACTTGGCCGAAATAATCTGGTAAAAATACGTTGGCGGCCTGCGCCTCAGGAAACGCGCTTCATATTGACTTTTGCGCACCGTCACCGTAGCTCCATTCTTGATCTCGCGGTTCATCTGCCCATCGGCTGAAAAGACCCCATCCTGTGATTTGGTGACAATTTGCAAGCGTACTGTAGCCTCTGGTTGCAGGATCAGCGAGCGATCAAAGGCCAGGTGGGGAGCAATGGGTGTGAGCACGCAACTCTCCACCTGGGGATGCAGCAGCGGTCCCCCGACAGCCATATTATACGCCGTCGAGCCGGTTGCAGTACAGAGAATAATGCCATCGGCATAGGTTTTATTGTAGAAATACTCATCAACCGAGATATCAATTTCCATCACACGCGGCCATGTGCCGCGCGCAATCACGATATCATTGAGCGCGAGGAACTTTTCGGTCTCCCCGTTCTGCTTCAGTTCAGCGTGCAGCATCGCGCGCTTATCCACCCAGACGGAAGGGTCTTGCTCCAGATAGAGCGGCAACTTCTCGGCCACCTCTTCCGGTTCCAGTTCGGTCAGAAAACCCACGCGTCCGAAATTGACCCCCACAATCGGAATATTCAAGCGGGCACACAGACGGGTCGCGTGCAGAATCGTCCCATCGCCCCCCAGTACCAGCACAAAATCGCAGTCGTCCAGCTGGTAACTATTATCAGACTCTTCCTGCTCTCGGCGCATATCGATCATACGTACAGCATGCCCCTGAGCCTGCAACTGTGGTGCAAGCTGGCGAGCAAGCTCGGTCGTCCCCGGTTTACGTCCCTGATAGAGTATCCCAATGGCCTTTTTCATTGAAAAAAACTCCGTGTAATGCCGCACACAGCGGTACATTCGTTCGCGTCTCTGAGCGCATAGTAATGGTATGTCATGCTGCGCAGGTTGTCAACTCACAGGCCAATTTACCCCTGCTTATGATCTCGTGCTTGCAAATATTCACGCGCTAACAACAGCGCTTCTTCCCGCGACTGAATGGCCCCATCTGCCTGAGCTTCAGCGATGATCTCCAATAGCCGACCAACGAGGGGACCGGGCTGGATTTTCAGGCGACTCATCAGCTCATCGGACTTGAGCAGGCGCGGTGGCAGGATCTTCCCACGTTCGCGAATATAGCTGGTGAGAAGCAGGCGCGCTACAGCGAGGTGACGCGTCCAGGCGGGCGTGCGCGGCTGTGGTCCCAGCGTCGCCAGGTGGTCAGCCAGGGAGAACAGCGTCACCAGAATGCCTGTGGGACCGAGATCGACGAAGTAGCGGCGGATCGCGCGCGGCGTGACCGCGTTGCCATCCTGACCTAGCTGACCGGGGCGCATATGATGGGCCGCGACCAGTTGAGCCAGGCGTCGGTCCAGGGTGCTGGCACTGAGCCGATGCATGATTTCGCTGGCCACGGGCGCACCGGCGTGGGGATGGTTATAAAAGTGGACTGCGCCATCTTCATCCACCGTGCGGGTCAGTGGTTTGCCAACGTCGTGCAGGAGTGCCGCCAGCTTCACGCGTGGCGCGCTCAGCTCATCAAAATGAAAGATCTTCTGTTGCTCCGCCTCGCGCAAAAGCTCGCGCAGAACACTCAGGTTTGCGGTATCGTCGGGCGTGGCGGCCAATTCCGGCGGAAATGGCGTCGTGGGTGCGGCCTGGAGCGCGCTGTTGAGTGTTTCCAACGAGTTGACGCATTGTAGAGAATGTTCCAGCACATCCCAGTAGTGGGGGGCTGGCTGGCGCATGCCACGTCCCGCAGCTAAGGTGGGAAAAAGCACTGCCAGCAGGCCATACGCGTCCAGGAGATGGAGTTGCTCAAGCGCGCCGGGGTATCCTAGCAGGGCATACAGCTCTTCGTGGATGCGTTCAGCCGCGACCTGGGTCAGCAGAGCGGCATCGCGTCGGATGAGCGCTTCTGTGGCCGGGTCGAGCGTCAAGCTGTAGCGGCGTGCCAGGCGCAGGGCGCGCAGGATGCGCAGGGGATCGTGGCGAAACACCTCTGTATCCACCACCCTGACGCGCCGCGCCGCCAGATCATCCAGGCCGTGCAAGGGATCGATCAAGATCGCTTCTGGCCGAGTCAGAGCACCTGTCGAGGTCAGTTGGATAAGGACGGTTGTCAGAGGGGCAGCCAGCGCATTGAGGGTAAAGTCGCGGGCACGTAAATCTTCTTCCAGCGTCTGCCCATGCAGCGGTGCAATATCCAGGATCAGATCCGCTTCCCCCTGGGGGTCGCGCCACACCACCCGGCTGGCCTTCTCATGCAAGCGCGCGTAGGCTCCTCCCAGTTTGTCGGCCAGACGCCGCGCCAGTTTATGCGCGTCTCGTTCGGCCACCAGATCCCAATCCACACAGGGTTCGCCCAGAACAAGATTGCGTAACGAACCGCCGACTAGATAGATACCCACCTGTTCCTCGGCACAGAATTGGGCCACCTGTGCCAACATACTCAGCGTCTTATTCAGAAGTCCTCGCCAGACCTTTCCTGTTGAGTTTAACTATTCTCGTATTATCTTATCACAGGCGGTCTATGTGCGCATCCGCGAGGATATGTTCTGCCACAAGTGATAGACTTTGGTTAGTACTAATTTCGTGATACAATAGTCCTACACTATAGGAGAACTGGGTAGTAGCAGAGATAGAACACCAGGTATGCCCGAAGAACAGAGCACACAAAAAACTGCCTGGGCGCGGTCATTTTTCCCAGTTCTTGTGATAAGACCAATGAGGAAGGAGATGCGGTGGTGCTGGTATTGTGGCATCGGTTCCCCGCAAAGAGAGCATGATGGAACAATCATTGCGTGTGATGGTCGTCGTGCAGCAGCCCATTTTTCGCGAGGGGATCATTACTATTCTCAAAAATATGGCTGGCTGTGAAGTGACAGGCCAGCCCAATAGTACAGGCGAGGCGCTCGAAATGGCGCGCGAGCAAGAGCCAGACGTGGCGTTGCTGGATACCTTTTATGATACCATCGATATTCTGGAGATTGCCCGGCAGATGCGCGTCTTCTCGCCGAAAACTGCTGTTATTATGTTATCAGAGCTGGAAGGTGAAGAATGGCTCTTCCAGGCAGTGAAAGTGGGTGCAGCAGCGTACTATACACGCAATATCACGGCGGAGGAGCTGGTTGAAGCCATTCGGAAGGTCAGCCAGGGCGAGTATCTGATTAACGACGAAGTGCTCTCTCAACCCAATCTGGCCAGCCGTGTTCTGCAATCGTTCCGCGAAATGGCCAGCGGCACAGAGGAAGAGGTCAAACCAACGGAGCCTTGCCCGCTTTCCACGCGTGAAGTCGAGATACTCGAACATATCGCCAAAGGCAATAGCAACAAAGAGATCGCCAAACTGCTGGATATCAGCGACCAGACGGTCAAAAACCACATCACCTCAATTCTACGCAAATTAGAGGTCAACGACCGCACCGCCGCCGTCGTCCATGCCATTAAGCAGCGCTGGATTAAGATGGAATAGCCGGGATTTCCTCTCGGAAACAGCATGAGAAGAGCCAGTCAACAGTTATGAGGGTCGATAAAATAGATTCTCATACTGTTGACTGGCTCTTCTTCATCTCTCACTGAGCGGAGATCGCCAGAAGATGCGGCCAGGACCGTCTCGACAAAATGGCTATACAAATGCTGAGTATTTGCGAAGTTACTGTTGACTCGATATACTGAACCCGGCAAATTATTCTATCAGGAGCACATTTCATGCACGCAATCGATCTTATCGTCGATCAGCCTCAGCAATCCACAGAGCAGCTTATTCGTACCTATCGCACTCTTCTTGAGCAGGATGGCGCTTTTGTGAGCGCGGTGAGCCAGTTCGAGCAGGAGGGTCACACGCTGGCCGAGGAGGGTTGGCAACTGAAACTGGTGAGTCACAAAGGGTCCATGCTTGAGCCGCGGACCGTTGTTCTCGCTACCTACGAGCGATAAAAGTGGCGCGCTATGCTAAATACGTAGCGCGCCAGGAAGTTTTAAGAGAGGCCGAGCAGTATCTGCTCAGCCTCTCTTTTTTTGCAGAAGAGAAGCAGTTATGGCTCGCTCTTGCTTGATGTGGCAGGTTTATCAAATTTAACGGGCAGGCTCAGCAGGCCGCGTAACCAGTAGTTTGGACGGAAGACGGGTGTTTCGTCGGTCAGGCTCAGATTGGGCAGGCGGCGCAGAATCGTTTCAAAAGCTATCTGGCTCTCGATACGCGCCAGAGCAGCTCCCAGGCAAAAGTGAATGCCATAACCAAAGCCCAACGTGCGCGTGGGTGTGCGATTGATGTCCAGTGTTTCGGGGTCGGGGAACTTGTCAGCATCGCGGTTCGCGGACCCAAGAAATACCGTGACCTGGCTTTGTGCTGGAATTTCCACGCCGCGAATGGTCACATCCTGTACAGCGATGCGGGAGAGAGTGTGTACGGGGCTGACGTAGCGCAAGAGTTCTTCGACTGCTGACGGCATTTTCGTAGGATCGGCACACAGTTGCGCGAGCTGTTCTGGATTTTGCAGCAGATGGTACATGCCGACGGCGATTAAGTTGGCGGTAGTTTCGTGGCCCGCGAAGAGTAAGAAATTTGTGGCAATCACGATCTCTTCCTCGCTGAGCATATCGCCGTGCTCTTCCGCCAGGACCATCTTCGTGAGCAGGTCGTCGCCCGGATGTGCGCGTCGTTCCGCCATCAAGCCTTTGAGGTAGGTATTCACCTCGGCAAAGACGCCCGCCAGGCGTTCCCAGACGGTGGGACCACTGAAGAGTAGCGTGCCGACAAACTCGTTAATAGCCTCGGAACTAGCTTTAATGTAAGGTCGTCCTTCGCGAGGAATACTCAGCAAATCCAGGATCACATTCGAGGGCAGAGGATAGGCCAGATCAGCCATCAGATCCATGTGGCCTTGCTCCACGTGTTGATCAATGAGATCATCTACCAGTTTCTGGATGGTTGGCCGAAACGACTCGATCATGCGCGGCGTAAAGGTTTTCACCATCAGCGTACGCTGGCGCGTATGGCCTGGAGGGTCCATGCCCTGCAAGTTTGAGGCTAGATAGGGCAGGATTTTCCTGAGAAACTGGCTTGGCTCATCCTCCGGCTGCAACCCCAGAACAGCAGACAGCGTATTCGGCACAGGCGTCCAGATATCGGAAGAGAAGCGTTTGTGGTCGCCGAAGACCATATTCACATCCTCAAATTTACTGAGGGTAAAGCAATTGAACATGGGGTTCCAACGCACCGGTTCGTTTTCTCGCAAATACGCGTACATCGGGTATGGGTCCTGGACACTCGCGAATAAGTTATCCAGCTCCAGAGCAGGTTCAGTCGTCATAAGCATTCCTCCATGCGCTAAAAAGATGACATAGGTGATTCAGACGAAATCGACGCGTTTTTTCGCCTGATGCTAAGTATATGCCAATATTTTCCGTTCCACAAGAGTAGCAACGGGGAGAATCGGCATGGCGGCTCTTTCTAGGTAAAGATGACCTTTTCTTCCTAATTTTGCGAGCGCCCCTTGTCTGCAAGTAAGGATATCAATATAATAGTCTGACCATCGTATCTATTATTCGATGATCAAGAGAGCACGCGAAAAAGGAGCCTTTGATGCCTGGCGAATTGGAACAAGCACAACTGGTTGCTGAGAAAGGTACAGGTCATCCAGTGTATTCAATTGTGGCGCCTGTTTTTAATGAAGAAGAAACTGTCCCTTACTTCTACCAGCGTATCGTTGAGGTGATGGAGCAAGTTGGCGAGCCATTTGAACTGGTGCTGATCAACGATGGGAGTGGGGATGGCTCCTATACGGCCATGCAAAAGCTGCACCAGCAAGATTCGCGTGTACGTGTGATCGATTTTTCACGCAACTTTGGTCATCAAATCGCTATTTCAGCCGGGCTTGATCACGCGCGCGGCGATGCAGTTGTGATTATTGACTCGGATCTGCAAGACCCGCCGGAGGTCATTGTGCAGTTGATCGCGGCCTGGAAAAACGGAGCTGAGGTAGTGTACGCGCAGCGCAGCAAACGCGTCGGAGAAACGCGCTTCAAGCTCTTAACCGCGGCTGCTTTCTATCGTTTGATTGAACGGATTACCTCGATCCGCATTCCGCGTGATACGGGTGACTTTCGGCTGTTGGATCGCCGTGTGGTAAAAGCGTTGGTGGCAATGCGTGAGCAACATCGCTTTATGCGGGGCCTTTCCGCGTGGGTGGGCTTTCGCCAGGAGGCGGTTCAATATGAGCGTCACGAACGTTTTGCGGGTATCACCAAATATCCTTTCCGCAAAATGCTGAAGTTTTCGCTCGATGCCATTACCAGTTTTAGTCACGTTCCGCTGCAACTGGCCACGACTTTTGGCTTTATCCTGGCAGCTATCAGCTTAATTGGCATCCTGGTTGCCGCGATCTTGCGCATTTTCACCGACGCGATTGTTGGCCAGGCTTCAACCCTGATCCTGGTACTCTTTCTTGGGGGTATCCAGCTCATCTTCCTGGGCATTATTGGCGAGTATCTAGGACGCATTTACGATGAAGTTCGAGCGCGTCCTCTGTATATCGTGCGCGAAGTATTAGAACGAGATGACTGCAGAACAATCCATTAACGGCTATCATTTACTGCGTTTGCTCGGCCAGGGCAGTCATTCTGAGGTCTATCTGGCCGAACATACCAACTTCGCTCACCCTGTGGTGGTGAAGCTGCTGCACGCCCACGTCAGCGAACGCGAGGTGCAGCGTTTCCTCACGCAGTCCGCTATCTGGCACAAGCTCGACCATCCACATATCATCCACGTCTACGATTTTGGTATCACCTACAGCGGCATCCCCTACCTGGTGCTGAGCTATGCGCCTCAGGGAACGGTGCGCCAGCGCTATCCACGAGGTACACATCTGCCGCTGGCCACAGTAGTACGTTATATTGAGCAAGCCGCCGATGCCTTGCAGTATGTCCATGAGCATCAGCTAGTGCATCGCGATGTGAAGCCGCAGAATATGCTGTTGGGCTCGCAGGATGAGATCATCCTCAACGATTTCGGGACAGCTATCGTTTCCTATAGCCTGATTCCCAATGCGGTGGATTTTGAAGGGACGGTGCTCTACGCGGCGCCTGAGCAGTTGGAAGGGCGTTCCCTGCGTGCCAGCGACCAGTACGCCCTGGCGGTCATGGCTCACGAACTGCTCTGCGGCTCCTGGCCCTTTCTCGGTACATTCGAGGAGGTGACGCACAAGCATTTGTTCGAGGCGCCGCCAACTTTGCGCTCAAAAGGTGTTGAGGTTCCCCAGGCGGTAGAAGAGGCGTTGCAGTGCGCGCTCTCCAAAGACCCCTCCAGCCGCTTTGCTTGCATCCAGGACTTTGCCAGCGCGCTGGGGGCGTCCCACGCGCCGGGGCCGCAAACGCCGCCGTTTCCAACCAGAAAGCAGTTCCGCCCACCTTTGCCATTTGCCTAAATTTCTACGAGGGGCTTTCGATTTCGGGTGCGTTGTATACTGTTCTATAG
>CAXUEY010000165.1:10487-13298 GCA_964250225.1 uncultured Ktedonobacteraceae bacterium
ATGCTGGGTAGCAGACCACCGTATATGCACGCGGCGGACAAAACGCCGCCCGTCTGGTTTCGGTCTCGTAGTATACTGTTCTACAGAGGGGAGATGGAGTTGGATGTGCCCCAGACTACCTTTGCTCACGTGAATCTTCCACATGGATAGACCCAACCCTGTCCCCTCCCTCTTCTCCACCCGCGCTACAAGGCAATTTAAACAGATCTTCCATCCATAAAGAACCTGCTTTTATACGTGCTCCTTCCAGATATACGCGATGTTGCATAAGCGCATTCAGTACAAAACACAACTTTATAGGAATAATAGCTAAAATGTATCATTATCAAGAGCAAAAACATTCTTCACTTCTCAAAACGAGAACATATGAACGTGACACAAAATGTCAGGCGATGTCATGGTATAATAGTGAATCATCGTCTATATTCTTTCATAGGTATCCACCAGGAGGTTGAACTATGACCCCGGAAGCAATGGCGTATCTCAGTGAAGCACTGGACTACATCCAAAAAACCTCGATCAAGAGAGAACAGATCGATTGGTCAGCTCTGCGTCAGGACGTTTTTGACCTGGTGAGCGATGCTCAGACGTCAGCAGAAACCTATCCAGCTCTTGACCTCACCTTAAAGCGTCTGGGTGATAACCACAGCTCTCTCTTTCGCCCAGAACAAGAGCAGCAGCGACTCACTGGCATAACGAAGCGTATTGGATGCGCGCGACCTTTCCCGAAGGGTTCATCATGGTCGTCTTTGCAGGGAGTCCCGCACAAACAGCTGGCATCCAGGTAGGAGATCGTATTCTTCGGCTGAATGGGCAAGCACCAGCTGACTTGACGCGCCAACAATTTCAACAGGCGCTCAGAGAAAGAGCAGGTGGAACTTGTGCTCCAGCCGAAGGGACAAGGAGCCTTTTGCTCAGTTTCTTTACAAGCGGCTCCCTACGATGAGAGAAGGCTGCCACAGGGACAGAGACTTGCTCATGCCATTGCAGACAAGATTGCGGTGCTGGAAAATGGCCACATCGTGGAATATGGCACGCACGACGAATTGCTGGCAAGTGCAGGAAGTTATACGAGATTATACAATATGCAGGCAGAGAGCTATAAATAGACGTAAAATATATCTCTTCCTCTGCTTTTCGCACGAAGAGAGTAGCAGAATAGGGTCTATGAGGAGGGATCTATCATGCGTGAGACTGAACAACGTCAAGAAGACAGGAAGCGTCCCGGCTCGTCCATACTGCCCCTGGCCTTGTGGCAGTTGCGCCAGACCTGGAGGTTGTTGCTCATCGCCGCTGGAGGGATCATAGTGGCTGTGAGCCTGGTCTGCGTCGCGCCTTTTTACGAGCAGGTCGCGTTAAGCAGTGGGTTGCATGACACCTTGGGTGGATCGCCCTTTAGCTCTCAGATTACGGTCTCTAGTATCGGACACGCGATCTCTGCAGCGGCTATGCAGAATATCAGCGCACAGCTTCAGCAAGAGATTCAGAGGCACCTTCAGCCGTATATCACAAAACCTCCCATTCTCACCATTTCTGAGCAAACAGGCTTTCTGAAAGTGGATGGTGGCTATGGAGGACAAGCAGGGTATGACGTGGTGGATCTGATGAGTGAGCCAGTCAAGGATGCTCCGTTACAGAAGCCGGGCCAGAAAGCCCCGTCTCTTCAGAGTGGGGAGGAATGGCCATGTCTTTTTGGGGTCTGGGCGAGAGGGGGAAACCCTTGACAGTCGTGCTATCCTCTGGAAGAGACGTTCCATCAGGTGAGAGACGGAGGGTACGAACCTGGCGAAAAAAAGCAGCACCACGACCTTTTTGGTGGAATTGCCCCTGGTAGTGGAGCCAGGGCCAGCCAAACGGGTGCGCGCCCATCTGGAAGCGGCGCGTCAGTTCTACAACGCCGTGCTCTCTGAAGGGCTGCACCGCTTGCGTCGCATGCAGGCTGATCCCCACTGGCAAGCCGCTCGCGCCCTTCCCCGCCACCAGAAACAGGCTCGCGCCACCGCCTTTGGTGCGCTGCGCCAGCAGTATGGCTTCTCCGAATATGCGCTGCATGCCTATGGGAAAACAGCGCGAGTGCCGTGGCTGGCGGAGCATCTGGACTCGACCCTGGCTCAAACCCTGGCCAGCCGCGCCTATCACGCCCTCAATCGGGTCTGTGTGGGCAAAGCGCGCCACGTGCGTTTCAAGAGCCGTGGACGGGGGTTGGACAGTGTGGAGGGCAAGCGCAATGACACGGGGCTGCGCTTCGTGCTGCAGAAGCCAGAAGAGGGCCAGCAGGGTTGGGTCATCTGGGGCCAGGATCGGCTGCCCGTGCTCATCGATTGGACCGATCCGGTCCTGGTGCATGGCCTCACAGGGCGCGTCAAGTACGTGCGCATCGTGCGCCGCAAGGTGTCCAGTTCAGCAGCCAAAGGAGCCGATGACACCGGGCATCGTTACTACGCCCAACTCAGTGTCGAGGGCAAGCCATATCTCAAACCCAAGAACCAGCCCGGCACCGATATCCTGGGCCTGGATATCGGCCCCTCGACGCTGGCCAGTGTCTCGCGGCAGGGCGCTGCCCAGTTGCAGGTTTTCTGTGCGGAGTTGCAGCCCACAGCCCAGCAGAAGCGCCGCCTACAACGCCAGATGGACCGGCAGCGGCGCGCCCCCAATCCCCAGAACTATGATGACAAAGGCCGCATCAAGCAGCGGGGGACAGCGGGCAGCGGGCGTCTACACTGGCATGAGAGCCACCACTACCAACTCACGCGTCGTCGGCTTGCCACCCTTGAACGCAAACTGGTCGCCCATCGCAAGAGCCTGCATGGG
>CAXUEY010000166.1:0-13292 GCA_964250225.1 uncultured Ktedonobacteraceae bacterium
CTCTGAGATGCCTATGAGAATCCTCTGAACCTCCTACTATCTCCTCCAGTTATACTCTCCTTGAATTCAATTTTACTTGCATGGATACGGAAGGAGAGTAGGGATTGTATGTCACAGCCATCTGAAAATCAAAGTGAGGTTGCCCGATTGCGCGAGCAGATTGCCCGCGAGCACCAGGCCGCAAGTTGGGCGCTCACTGGTCCTGCTCTTGGTGCTGCCCAGCACTGGTTTATTTCCCGGCGCATGGCACGCATTGACGGCTATCAGGCGCGTCTGAGCACCCTGATCGGTGAGCAGAAGAGTATGGAGATCATCACGCAGGTCTTTGAGAGTAGTCCGCCTCAGCGCAGAAAGGAATAGCCACAGTGGAGACACCACACTCGTCAGATATCTCGCAACTACAACTCGCCACAGCACTCAACCCGCACCAGGTCAAATGCCTCTTGCGATCCCTGCTCCCCGTCCTGGCGGGATACTGGCAAGGGGCAAGTTACATCAGGCCAGGAGATGCTGCCTGGACAGAATACGTTACGCTCTTGCGGGCATGCCAGCAGGTTTTAGATCACGCGCCGATGCATCCAAATGAAGCTGTCCAGGTGAATGCGGAACGGCGGCTTGAACGGGCGCTTGAAGCGCTGGCAACGGCGCTGCACACCATTTTTCCGGCGAGCTTGCAGGAGTTAGATTACTACATTATGGACGATGTGGCGCTTGAACGGCGACGACAAACGAACGTGAAGCGCGTAAAACGGATGAAGCGCCCCCTAACACGCTGAATGAGGGAGGAAATACATTTCGCCTCATTTTTGCTCGCGCAAGCCGCCCAGCAGTGCGCGGGCAATTACCACGCGTTGGATCTGGTTGGTGCCCTCGAAGATTTGCGCCACTTTGACATCGCGCATATAGCGTTCGACGGGATAATCGCGCACGTAGCCAGCGCCTCCGAGCACCTGCACCGCGTTGGTTGTGACTTCCATCGCCGTATCGGTAGCGAAACATTTGGCCATCGAAGCGTACATGCCCGCGCTCTGACCCTCGTCCAGCTTGTACGCGGCCTCGTAAACGAGCAGACGCGCGGCCTCGATCTTCATTGCCATGTCTGCCAGCATCATCTGAATGGCCTGGAAAGTGCCGATGGTCTGGCCAAATTGCTGGCGCTCGCGGGCGTAGTTCGCGGCGGTTTCAAAGGCGGCCTGGGCCACGCCGGTGGCGATAGCCCCGATGTTCACGCGTCCCCCGTCCAGTGAGGAGAAGGCGATTTTCAAGCCGTGGCCCTCTTCGCTCAGGCGATTGGTCGCGGGGATAGTGCAATCCTCGAAGATCAGTTCGCGGGTGGGCGAGGAGTGTAGGCCCATTTTGCGCTCGGTTTTGCCAAACTGGAAGCCAGGGGTGCCTTTTTCCACCACAAATGAACTGATGCCCCTGGTGCCGATTCCCTGCGTTGTGCGCGCCATCAACAGATAAATATCCGCCTCGCCGCCGTTCGTGACCCACATCTTCGAGCCATTGAGCACATAGTTTTCCCCACGCCGTTCTGCCCGGCACTGCAAGCTACCCGCGTCGGTACCAGCGGCGGACTCACTGAGCGAGAACGCGCCCAGCAGCTTGCCCGCAGCCAGGTCCGGTACCCAGCGCTTACATTGTTCAGGGTTGCCAAAACGCGCAATCGAGCCGGTAATCATGTTATGTACCGACAAACCTACCGCCGTGGCCATATCGCCTTTTGCCAGTTCTTCATAGACCAGCGTGCCTGCGAGTCGGCTCAGGGGCGTGCCGCCGTATTTTTCGGGCGTGGCCATGCCAGTCAGACCCAGCTCGGCCATGCGTGTGTAGACTTCACGCGGAAAATAGTTCTGTTCATCCCAGGCCCCGGCGTTGGGAGTGAGTTGCTCTGTAGTAAAGCGACGAACCATGTCGCGAATATCTGATAACTCTGCGTCGAGATCAAATTTCACCTGTTTGCTCCTCTTTGGTGTATACCAACCGTCAGATAATCCTGTGATTTCACTGCTAAGCATAGCAGCAAACCGGCGCTTTACGCAAATGGTTTGAGCACACTTTTTGCTAGTGGTACCCTCTTCATCTCATTGGACATCTCCTCCAAATTTTGCTACTGTATGAGAAGTGGCGATACAATATGCTAGAGAAGCTCGTTATTAAGAGCATAGCGTATCTTGCTCTATTGGGAAGAATAATAGCAAGATAGTCGCACCTATTTCGTTGCGCGGGAAAAACAGCGCGTGTTAAGAATCCTCGTTTGGGGACTGTTCTGCCACAGGATAAAAACATCATGACCTATCTCTTCCGTCTGATCCAACGACGATATTGTTTGATGATTGCGTTGCCCGCCGCGATCTGTTTGGCCCTGCTGCTGCCCGTCGTGGCCAGCGCGCACAGTACGCAGGCTATTTTGCTGCGTTCGACTCCGGCACAGAACGCGGTGCTGAGCGCGCCTCCGAGTCAGGTACAACTGTCGTTCAGCCAGGATCTGAACGCGGCCCTGAGCACGGCGCAGGTGGTGAATTCGCAGCGTCAGCGCGTCGATCAGCTCGACGCGCGTGTCAATGCCTCCGATGGTACAGAAATGGACCTCACGCTCCAGGAGAATCTGCCACCGGACGTGTATATCGTTGTCTGGCGCACGGCGTCCGCCGAGGATGGCCACGTCCTGCTCGGCTCGTTTAGCTTCACCGTCGCCAGAGTCGATGGTTCGCTGCCACAATTGGCCGCGGGCAATAATCCCGGCCGGGGTATTCTGGGTTACGCCAACGCGGACAGCGCTGGCACGCTCGATGGGACAGCCTTTTTCAATCTGCTGCTGGTCACGCTGGTGGAGATAGGCTCCATCTTCTGGGTGGGCGCGCAGATCTGGCTCAACTTTGTCCTGCCCCCCGCCGCTGAAAAACACGCGGAAGAACAGGAGCTCAATAGGCGCGTCGAAGAACGTTTTGTGCGCCACTTCTCGCTACCTACCCTGGGCGTGCTACTACTGGCCAATCTGGGCGTGGTCTATGGTCAGGCGCTCGCAGTGACTGGCAACGCACTCACCGCCTTCTCGCCTCAGATCCTCGGAGCGGAGATCAGTGGCCATTTCGGGACGTACTGGCTGATGCGCGTGATTGTGATTCTCCTGGCCGCCGCCGTGGGTATCTATATGCTGCGTGGCAAACGGCGTTCGCCATCGCAGAATCACACGCTCGCGCTGCTCAATTTGTTTCTGGGCGCGCTGCTCTTTATCGCCCTGACGCTGTCCGGGGATGCCACGTCTGTCGGCGCTGTATTAGTGCCCTACTCGGTGGTGATCGACTGGCTACACCTGGTCGCGGCGGCGCTCTGGATCGGCGGCATGTTTATGATGCTGCTGATCTACCTGCCTCTGCTCAAGCCGCTCACGGTGACCGAACGCACGCGTTCTCTGCTGGCTATCTTGCCGCAATATACGCCCCTGGCCATCGCCGGTGTGGTCATCATGGCTACCAGCGGCCCGCTCAGCGCGGCCTTCCACCTGACCACGGCGGACCAATCGATCACCACAGCGTATGGTCGCGCCCTGCTGGTAAAAATTCTGCTGGTGGCCATCCTGCTTGCGACCAGCGCCTATCACGTCTACTGGCTGCGCCCGCGCCTGAAAAAAGCGTATAGCAAATACGCGTATGCCCACGAACGTCTCCAAAAGGTCGAAGTTGCGGGAGCTGGCGAGTCTCTGGCGAGCAGCCAGGCTAGTAAAGTCAGCGAGGCGCGGGAAATCAAGGCTGAGAAAAGCGTGACCAGAAGCGCTTCTGTAGCCGATAGGGAGATCGAGACAAA
This sequence comes from uncultured Ktedonobacteraceae bacterium, assembly GCA_964250225.1. GTDB lineage: Bacteria > Chloroflexota > Ktedonobacteria > Ktedonobacterales > Ktedonobacteraceae > Paraktedonobacter. The sequence continues at coordinate 3,808 of CAXUEY010000166.1, forward strand.
CGCGCCAGTGAGAGAGGCCGAGTCAGGCGCATCGCTAGCTGATAGAGGGGTCGAGGCAAGTTCAAACGGTAGCAATGCTCTCGATGGAGACGGCGTGCAGAATGGTCAACTACCCGCCAACAACCTGCTTACCCGGCAGGTCAGACTGCGTGAGGAGCGTCTGGCCACTGGCGCAACGCGTTTGACTCAGGTTTTGCGCTGGGAACCCTGGTTGGGTGTGGCTGTACTGATCTGCGTGGGCCTGATGAACGTCTTCGCGGGCACTCTCACGCCCGCCAGCGCGGTCGCGTCCCAACCTGGCGCGAAAGGTCCTAACGTCGGAGTTTTCCACAGTACAGCGAATACCAGCGATGGCGCTTATAGTGTGACGCTGACGATCAGCCCCAACCACTTCGGTAGCAATGTCTTCACAGTACAGGTTGTGAACGCGCAAAATGGCAAAACACTGGGTGCGAACGACGCCAGCGTGGGCCTCTTTAACACTATGCTCGATATGGATATGGGCACCGATACCCTGGACCTGCTGCCCGATGGCAAGGGTAGCTTCAGTGCCAGCGGCAACCTGGCTATGAGTGGCAACTGGCGCGTCAAAGTTCAGGTTCGCACGCCTGACAATAAACCGCACGCGGCAACTTTTATCGTCTACACGCCTTTTTAACGCAAACTAGCTATGGTGCTGGTAATAACTCCCAGCACCATAGACAAACGATGCTACAATAGAGAAAAAACATCGCCTGGATCGAGAAGGATATGAAAAAATTCCCATTCATTGTGCTGATTTTTCTAGCCCTCCTGCTGGCAGCCTGCGATAGTGGCAACTCTGGCGGCCAGACCACCACGGCGCCTCCAGCAGTCAACGGTTTCGGCATCGCCGCGAATCATGTGCATTCGCTGGTCGTGCTGCCGGATGCCAACCATACGCTGGTAATGGCCACGCACTATGGCATCTTTCGTTCGCAAGACCACGGTGCGAGCTGGCAGCAAACATCGGGTGGTCCCAATCAGTTGATGCAGGATTTGATGACCTGGCAGCTGTCGTATAATCCCCTCGACCCACAGCGGCTGTATGTTCTGACGCAGCCCGTTATCACGCCTCATAAAGGGACGCTCGGTCTTTATACCAGTGGCGATGGCGGCAAGACCTGGCAGCTTGCGATCACCACTGCCAGCGTACCCTCCAAGACGATTACCTTTGCCCAAACCGGCAACGATAGCCCCTCTGAGGTCTATATGTATCTCCATGCATTGGGAACACAGGGTTTGCGCGTGAGTATGGACAACGGGCAACACTTCGCGCAGGCTGGTAGCCCGCTGCCCTTTGCGGATGTGTCGCAAATCCTGGCGGTACCCGGCGAGCCAGGGCATGTGTTCGCGTTTGGCGCCGATGGCGTGGCCAGCACCACCGATGGGGGCAAGCATTGGCAGCTCATCACGAATATGCAGGACAACATTTTTGAGATGACCACCGCTGGCCCAAACGATCCCATTTACGCCACCGGCGATAACGGGATCTATATCTCACGCGATGGCGGCCAGAATTTTACTCTGGAATATACGCAGCATTCGTACAATTCCCTGAGTGCCTCGCCGCAACAGCCTGAGGTGGTCTACGGCAAACTGGGCCTGGGCGCTTACCATAGCACCGATGGCGGAAAAAGTTGGAGTGCGCTACCACCAATTAAAGGCAACCTGACTGTGCTGGCCGCCGACCCCACCAATGTCGATCAGGTCTACCTGGCGATCTCCTACCCAACAGAGGTCTACCACTTCCAGTCCTCCGACAACGCCTGGAAGTCGATTACGCCGCCCGCGGCCTAGATATGGTGAGGAAAAAAGCAACTATCATGTGTTACAAACACTTCACGCGTACACGGCGCTACAGGTTGGGACGCGTTTTTATCGCGTGCATCCTGGTGCTCTGTGGAATCATGCTCATGGCCCCCTTCACACAGATGGCTCATGCTGATGGAGGCGCACCCAACCTGGCCTATGTCGCTGGGGGTGGCCAGGGCTTGAGCGTCATCGATATTGGGCAGCAGAAGATCACGCATAATCTTGCCCTGGGCGGCGATCCGGCGATGGTTTTTCTCACCCTGGATGGCCGCTATGTGTATGTCGCGCAGCCGGGCCTGAACAAAGTCACCATGCTGGCCGCGCTGACCGACCAGCCGGTGTGCAGCGTCACCATTTCTGACCAGCCCTCGCTCTTCGCCTTCGATTTGGGGGTCAATACGCTCTACGTCGCGGGCAACGGTGCGTCCGGTATTACGGCGTTGAATGAGAGTAGCTGCACCATCAAAAAGACCATCCCAACCGATGGCCCGGTCTATGGCATGGGCACCGCCGAGGTTGGCAGCGGACAAAATGGCGGTACCGGCAACCAGCTCTGGTTTACTACGACACACGATCTGAATGTCTACCAGGAGAACAAAATTCAAAAAATCGCCGTGCCGGGCGGGCCGCAGTATATTTCGATCCCGCAAGGCGCGACGGTCTACGTGACCACACGCCAGGGGAGCGTCGTGGCGGTTAATCTGCAAACCCTCCAGGCCTCAACGCCCCTGGTAAGCGGCGGCGACTTCGGCCCGATGGACTTTGACGCTTATACAGGCGAGATCTATGTGCCCGATAAGGCCCACAGCCGGCTGGTGGTGCTCACCCCACTCACTTATGGCAGTGATAAGATCCCCGCGGAGCCCAACCATATCATCCCAATGGCGGTCACGCCCCAATCTGTGGCGATCACCGCTGATGGCAACCTGGGCTTTGTCGCGCTGGACGGGGGTAAAGTCGCCATGCTCGACATCCCCGGCAAAACGCTGATTAACACGCTTAGCGTCGGTGGTAATCCGCGCTTCATCATCACCGGTCTCTATCCGCCCACCACGTCGGCGGCCCCGCAGAACGTCAATGACAACGGCACGCCCATTCCCACGACGCTGCTCTACATCATGGCCGGGGTCGCGCTGCTCTTGCTGCTGGCTATCGCGGTGCTGATTGTGCTGGCTCAACGCAGAAAAACAGAAGAATCAGGATTTGAGGACCGCTGAAACCACCTGCGCGTTGGATTTGGTCTTCTCAAAGACGCGGATCACCTGTTCAGCCCCATCACGGCGAGGGAGGTCCGCGACTTTGCGGCGCAGGATCGACATGGCTTGCAACTCGTCGGGCGAGAGCAGGCGCTCTTCCTGGCGTGTGCTGGAGGCCATGAGGTCGATGGCTGGAAAAATGCGCCGATCCGCCAGTTCGCGTGAAAGGCGGATCTCCAGGTTGCCGGTACCCTTAAATTCTTCATAGACCACCTCATCCAGGCGGCTGCCCGTTTCCACCAGGCAACTGGCTACGACGGTCAGGCTGCCGCCCTCTTCCAGGGCGCGTGCCGAGCCGAACAAGCGTCGACCAATCTCCAGGGCGTGGGCGTCGATGCCGCCTGAGAGCGTGCGACCGCTATGTCCGCCACGTTGGTTGCGCGGCCCGCTCCACATCTCGTCGCTCAGGTTGTGGGCGCGCGCCAGGCGTGTCAACGAGTCCAGCAGCACTACGACGTCCTGCCCCTGGCCCACGAGATGTTTGGCCTCGCTAAAGGCCAGCTCAGCCACGCGTCCGTGGCGCGTCATCTCCTGGTCAAAGCTCGACGCGTAGACGCGCACGCCAGGCCCCTGCACATCCATGCGCCATTCCGTCACCTCTTCTGGCCGTTCGTCAACCAGGCAGAGAAACACCACCGTGTCGGGAAAATTGTGCCGGATCGCCTGGGCCAGCTCGCGCAGGATCGTCGTCTTGCCGGCTTTGGGCGGCGCCACTACGAGCGCGCGCTGCCCAAAACCCAGCGGCGCAAAAAGATCAATCACGCGCCCGGTCAGAGGCGTCGGCCCCGTTTCCAGTGTAATGCGCTTATGGGGGTGAATGGGAGTTAGTTTTTCAAAAGGAATGCGCGTGGATGCCACTCTTCATTTATCCTTTGTTGTGCAGTATCCTCAAAGCGGATCGTCATCAAGTCACGACGTGGCCGTCCCGCGCCTGGAGGACAGTGTTCATGGGTCAACCGAAAAGGTCAGTGACGTTACAGTAAGAAGCCCGGTTGGTTTACTGTTGTCAGTGTACCATACTTATTCGTCGGAGAAAAGCCGCCTGTCTAAATGGACAGGTCAGCAAACCGACCACTTCACCAGTGCATTTTCTCCGCCAATCTAGTATACTTACTACTGATAAAGAAGTGTTAAAACCATCCCTCATCCCTCGCTTCACACATTCAATCTAGGGCATGAGTTTACTCCGGGAGCAAGACATTTATGCATGGTATGCGCGGCGGCGGCATGGCCGATTATCTCGCAGAACAGAAATTGCGCGGACGTAAAACCGATTCGCGTACTATTCGGCGCGTGGCGAAAGCCTTCGCGCCCTACAAATTTCAGGTCATTCTGGTGCTGATCGCGATCCTCTTCACGACAGTTCTGGGCCTGGTGAACCCTTTTCTAATCAGTTTTATCTTTGACGACGCTATCGGCAAAAACAATATCAGGCTGCTGATTATTCTGGTCTCGATTATGTTCGTCATGCCTATTATTACCGGTCTGATCGGCGTGGGTCAGACCTACCTTAATAATCTGATTGGGCAGCGTGTGATGCGCGATTTTCGCAATAACCTGTATCAGCACCTGCAAAGCATGTCGTTGCGTTTCTTCACCTCGACGCGCACAGGCGAAATTCAGTCGCGTCTCTCCAACGATGTGAACGGCGTGCAGGGCGTGGTCACGAGTACGGCCACCAGCATCGTCTCCAATATCTCGACGGCGCTGAGCACGATTATCGCCATGCTCTTCCTCAGCCCGCTGCTGACGTTGATCTCGCTGGGCCTGCTGCCACTCTTCCTCTGGATCACCTATAGAGTCGGCAATGTGCGGCGCGCCACGAGCAAAGAGACGCAGGAGAGCATGGCCTCGTTGACCGCGATGATGCAGGAGACGCTCTCGGTCAGCGGGATTCTGCTCATCAAGACCTTTGGGCGCCAGAAATACTCTCAGGGCCGTTTTGAGGACGAGAATCAGCGCTTGATGAACCTGGAGGTGTACCAGCAGATGATCGGACGCTGGTTCTTTATGTTCATTAACGTCTTCTTCTCGGTGACGCCAGCTATCGTCTACCTGGTCGCGGGCCTGCAAATTATCCACAATCCCGGCAATCCGCCGATTACGCTGGGTAAAATCGTGGCCTTTACGACCTTGCAGAGCCGTCTCTTCTTCCCCATCGGCCAACTGCTCAACATCCAGGTCGATATTCAGGGCGCGCTGGCCCTCTTTGACCGCATCTTTGAGTACCTCGACATGCCGATTGAGATCAAGAACAAGCCCGACGCTTTGCACCTCAAGCCCGCTGAAGTGCGCGGCGAAGTTACGTTCAGAGATGTCTCGTTCACCTATCAGCGCGACCCCGTGACCGCGCCTGGTGGCCTGTTCGCGCCCACCACAACTGGCAAAGAGAACGGCAAAACGCCGCGCGCGGTCTCGCCCAACGGGCTGGCCTCTCGCGCCGCCTCGCCAGTTGAGCGAACTTCGCGCGCGGTTTCACCAGATCCTCTGGCTATTGGCGAAGATGGCGCGCCACGCGCGGCGCTGACCCATGTCTCATTTGAGATCAAATCGGGGCAACTGGTCGCGCTGGTTGGTCCCAGCGGTGCGGGCAAGACGACCACCACCTACCTGGTGCCGCGCCTCTACGACGTCGAGAGCGGAGAAGTGGAGATCGATGGGTTGAATGTCAAAGATATCGCGCTGGAGTCGTTGGGCCAGATTGTGGGCATGGTCACGCAGGAGACGTATCTTTTCCATGCCTCGGTGCGTGAAAACCTGCTCTATGCCCGCGAGGACGCCACAGACGAGGAGATGATTGCCGCGGCCAAAGCAGCCGCCATCCACGAGCGCATCATGGAACTGGACGACGGCTACGACACCATCGTCGGTGAACGCGGCTACAGGCTCTCCGGCGGCGAGAAGCAGCGTATCGCCATCGCCCGCGTGATCCTCAAAAATCCGCGTATCCTGATCCTGGACGAGGCCACCAGCGCCCTGGATACCCACTCTGAGCGCCTGATCCAGGCCGCTCTGGAGCCGCTGATGCATGACCGCACCACCCTGGCCATCGCCCATCGCCTCTCGACCATCCTGGCCGCCGACATCATCCTCGTCGTTGATAAAGGCCAGATCGTCGAACGCGGCACCCACGAAGAGCTACTGGTCCGCAACGGCCTCTACGCCCGCCTCTATAACGAGCAATTCACCAGGGAAGTGATTGAAGAGCTTGAGGCATACGTCGAATAGAAACCTCGCTAAAGAACTGGCATTTGGGGGTTCCATCAAGCTCATTCCTCGAAGGAGGCAAAGTTTGATGGAACTCTTCCTTTATCTGTATCTTGCCAAACGGAGAGCTAGAGAGTGCCTGATGCCTTACAATCTCCCCCCAAAACTGCTCAATCAAGTGGTTTTCTCACGTAACAAGAAAGCCGTTAGTGCGTGTTGCGTAATGGGCAAACCGTAGATCTCCATCAAGTTATGCTGGTACTCCCAAAGTGGTTCGCAGCGCAACACTATCCGCAGGGCCTCCTTCTGATCTACTGATAGAGCTTGAGCGATTCCCAGGAAATCTGGTTTAATTGCTCTTGCAGTGAGGACATGATCATACCTTCTTTTCGTAATGATGTCTCACAATGAATTGACGAAACTGATTATACCAGAGAAAGAGCTAACTGGTCTACGTACACTGTATTCATTCTCATCATTTGTACGTGCTATATGGTAGAGAGAATCGCTTGCCGGAAGGCTCTCGCAACGAAGGATATCACAGGGAGAAGACATATGAAGCAGCTCTATGATCCCCGCAGAAAACAGGGTAGGGATGCCGCTCTTATTTTACTGGCCGTCATCAGTGTTGCCATTGTCTTGCTGCTCATCTTTGGGCGCGACACACATGGCGTGTATGGTACCGGTGCGGCTCTGCTTCTCTTGTTATGTATCGTTGTTCTGGCCGCGGGCATTCTCGCGTTGCTTGTATTTCGACGTACAGCTCAGGTGCGCCAGCGGGCCATACATGGTGAGCAGAAGCTACTCGCTGCTGAACAGCCTGTCGCGGACGAAAATGCGCTCCTCTTATCCACAACCATTACGCTACAATTGAAGAAAAAGCGTTTTTTTCTGGTTAACGGCATTTTCTATACAATTCCGTTCGGCATATTTAGCTTTTTCATAAATTGGCAAGGGAAATCATTCCTCGCCCATTTTCTCGCTGCATGCATTACCGGCCTGCTGTTTGGCCTTATCATGATCACGTTTAACTACTTCATGGTTGGCAGGCGCATGACGCAAATTATCACGGTCGATGAAGAGGGAGTTACCACCACCGCTAATGGTGACACGACCCATATTGCCTGGCAGGATGCGCGCTTCTTTGGAGTACAGCGCATTGGGTTAAGCCGCGGTACCCACTATGAGCTGGCCAGCAATGACGCTGTTGTGTACTGGTGGTGGATGCACTCTATCAAACATTTTCTCAATGTTCTCCAGCCTACTCTTCCTGAGGGCGAGTACGATGCGAAAATGGCCGCGCTGATCTCATACGTGGCAGGGAAGACGCATTTGCCGCTTTACGAGCTGAATGTCTATAAGGAGACGCCAACAACATGATGCGAGAAGATCCCTACACGCGTCAGCAACGCCATCAGATCTCCAGCTTGATGCTTTTATTCGGGGGCCTGGTGTTGATCGAATTTGTTCAGTTATTTAATCCAGGAAATGACCTTGTTTTCAGGCTGTTTTTTTTCAGTCTGATGTGCATCTTATTGATTATTGGAGGTATCGGCATTTTTGCTAGCCTGGCACGTCTCAAGCGACTGGTCCAACTGCGTGAAAGCGTGCTGAATGGCGGATCTGCCTCACTGGCCAGTGAGCAGCCCATTCCCGATGCAGGCGCGCTCCCCTTACCAGCAACTATCGAGCTCGACCGCTCTGGAAAACGGCGCCCCGCTGCTTTTCTGATCGGGCTTGTTGCTGCACTTTTTATCATTGGTATCCCGGTGGGCATTATCTTTTATGCAAATAGTCCCCATCCACCCCCCAGGAATCCATCAGCGCACAATCCCAATGAAACGCTTCTGCTTGTAGTATCGGTGATCTCTATCATTGCCGTGATCGTACTGCTGAGCGCGCTGATTTTGATTGCCCGGCGCGCACGCGTACAGCTGCTCTATAAAATTGTCGTCGATGAACAGGGCCTCACCTCAACGTATCAGGGGGTTACTGCATCGATTAGCTGGTCGGACGCGCGTTTGTTTGCCATCACCAGTCCGGCCAAACCTGCTAATATCAGCATGTATGAGCTGGGTGGTACAACAACGGTGGTATGCTGGATTAACCTGCCAGCGCGACCACTGTTTGGTTGGGGTGTGAACGCTGCTTCGACAGAATACCAGAGCAAGGTTCAGGCTTTGCTCTCTCTCATTGCGGCCAGAACTGCTCTGCCGCTCTACGATTTTAACGTCACCCTGAAGATGCAAAAGGAGTTGTTCCATCATGATTAAAAACGATCCACAACGCAAAACCCTGCACCGTCTGTATTTGATTACAGGCGGGGTCTGGCTGATTCTGCTGATCCTGCTGCTGGTTGATAACGTCACTGCTCCCAATACGCAGCGGAATTCGTGGGGGCCGCTGGCTCTGTATGCCATTGCCTTCCTCTTGATCGTCCTGTCTATGGGTTTTGTCCTGACTCTACTCCGACGTGTGGATAGACGGCGCGCACTGGCTAGAGCAGGCGATGTACAGTTTCTTGATCCCCATCAGCCAGTGTCAGACGCAAACGCGCTCCCAGCAGGGACCACTATCGAGATGCGCCTCTCCAAACGCTACTACGCGACGTTATTTGGCCTGATAGCGGTGGTAGATGTGGTAATTTTGCCGCTGATTGTAGGTATTACTGCTTCTACGTCTCGTCCCAGTGTATCTAAAGGAGATTTTCTGCTGACACTGGTGCTCTTGCTGATTGGATTGATGATTGTGATTGCCATTATCTGGCTGATCGCGTTTTTCATCCTGCGTTCACGCATGCAGTATAACGTGACGGTCGATGAAGAGGGGATCGCTTCTATGCATAACGGCAAAACCGCGCGCATCAACTGGGCGGATGCGCAACTTTTCGCGGTGGTAGACAACAAAAGAGCGCATCGCATTAAAGTGTACGAAGTCTCTAACGCCGAGACGATTGTGCGCTGGCTGACCATTCCGCCGCATGTGACGCCCTTCCAGGCCATGTGGAAACCGGCGCATATTTCTTATGAAGAGTATGCGCGTAAAGAGCAGGGTCTGCTCTCAGTGGTGGCGGCAAAAACGGGCTTGAAGCTCTACGATCTGGGTGAGTCGGTCGCGAAATGGTATATGTAATATAACTCATATACTACTTGGTAGGTAGGAGAGGGCAGCTTCCTCAGAGGCCCTTTG
>CAXUEY010000167.1:0-12749 GCA_964250225.1 uncultured Ktedonobacteraceae bacterium
AGCACAAATTGCGTACCCCCCAACGCCCTGACCAACCCTTTCAACTCAAGCATCGTCAGGGTCGCGCTGACTGAGGGCGCAGGCAGATCTGAGGCGAGAATCAGTTCATCGATGTGGATGGGTTCGTGGCTGAGCAGGGACAGCAAGGCGCGCTCCTCGGCATTTTCCGGCAGCGCTTGCTGAACCTCCATCTGCTGGGGCAGCATGAAGAGGTTGAGCGCGTCGAGAATGTCTTTGACCTCCAGCACGGGATGCGCGCCATCTCGGATAAGACGGTTGACGCCTACACTGCGTGTGGAGAAGATGTTGCCAGGGACGGCGAAGACCTCGCGCCCCTGTTTATTTGCGAATTCGGCGGTGATGAGCGCGCCGGACTTTTCTCCCGCCTCGACGACGAGTACGCCTTGCGAGAGGCCGGAGATCACGCGGTTGCGGGCGGGGAAGTTGCCACTTTCCGGTCGCACCCCCAGCGGATATTCACTGACCAGCGCGCCCTGGCCGGACTCTCCGATGCGCAGGGCCAGCTCGCGGTTGCGCGCGGGGTAGACGATATCCAGCCCGCAGGCCAGCACTGCGATGGTGCGGCCGCCAGTCCCCAGAGCCGTACTATGCGCGAGGGCGTCGATGCCCAGGGCCAGTCCGCTGACTATCGTGACCTGGCCGCGTGCCAGTTCGCTGACCAGGCGTTCAGTCACCTGCTGACCATAACTGCTGAAGTTGCGTGTACCCACCACGCCCAGGGCAAAACGGTCGGCCTCGGTCAGCGTACCGCGCAGATAGAGCACGGGCGGCGAGGCATCGATCTCACGCAGAAGCGCGGGATAGGCGGGGTCATACCAGGTCAGGCAGCTCACCTGGTGTTTGGCCAGCAAGTCCAGTTGGCGCTCCGGCTCGATCTTGCCGCGCTGCGCCAGAAACGCCTCAATGGTTTTCTGGTAGAGACCGGCGCGGGCCAGTTCCTGGCTATCAGCATGCCAGGCTGCGGCAAGGTTGTTTTGAAAATACGTGAGCAGGAGGCGAAAATTTACCGGCCCGATGCCTGCCACCCGGTTGAATGCCAGCCAGTAGCTGGTTTCAGCGGGAGTCAGGCCCGGCGCGGATATATCAGGGGTACCTTTCTCAAACACTTCCATCAAAAACCCTCTCAGTCGTTTTGCGCGCAGGCCAGCTACGCTACCTGCGCAAAACGCGGGTGAGAGCAAAACCCTGTCAGCCAGCCCTTACCCACGTGACCACACTTCACAAAAACCGCTTATTCTTGCGGCGCCCTCCAGTTTATGGGCGCCTGGGTGTACTCGCCTGGTCTGGGAGGATATGCGCCAGGGCCAGGTACAGGTGTATATTGCTCAGGGCGTGGCGGGTATGCAGCCCCCTGGTAATATCCGCCGGGAGGGATGTCCTGAGGATAAGCCGCCCATTTATCTGGCAATGGCGTTGCTGGCAACTGCTGCCAACTGGCAGGATACACTGCTTGAGCCTGTTGCGAGGCACGACGGCGTTTTCTCATCGTCAACCAGATCACTACCACGCACCCTTCCAGCAAAATAATGATGGCCAGACCCACGAAAATCCAGGTGACGGTGCTGGCCCCATTCTGGGTCGCGCCCGTTTGCGCGGAAGATGTGCCGTTTGTGACGGGCGTTGGTGTAAGCTCGTCCGGGGAGAGCACTCCAGGCTGGTGTAAGGCCACGCGCCACTGGTTTTCCAGGTGGAGATGATCCTCGCCGATAGATTTCTGGAGCGCGCTATCAAAATCGTTGCTCGCATCATTCAAGTTATGGATCAGCTTCGCCATCTTCGCAGTCCCAAAGGTCTTGTACATGTACGTGACCAGTTGCCAGCTCTGAGCGTAGGCCAGATACGCTTTATCTGAATCTGCTGGAAAGCCCAGCGAGATGTCATCCAGTCGTAAAAGCGAATTCGTGGATAAAGCCGCGTTGAAACGCGCGAGCATTTCCGGTTCGTGGTAGATCTGGTTATATACCGCCAGGCCCTCGTCAAACCAGGTCGGTGGGATAATACCCTGCTCGATCAACTGGTGAAAAACGAGATGGGTCAATTCATGCGGCATATCGCGCACCAGGGTATACGACGAGGAGTCGATGACGACAATCGAGGCCTCGTGAAGATCTGGCAGGGCCTCGCCGCCAACCCACTCATAAGCGCCAGGCTCCAGGGAGCCGTGAAAATCGGTATCGTTGCTATAGACCCAGAGGTTGATCGGGTGCTTCAGGCCACTGCCCAGAATGCTACTAATATGATCGAGCGAGTTGGAGGACTGAGTCAGCAACATCTGCCCAAAACTTTGATCGTGACCATACCAGTTGACCTGTAACAGGCCATGATTGAGATGTTGCCATTGAAAACGCGTATCAGTCGTCGTCAACGATTGGGTGGTATCGGTCAGAGTGTTGCCGGAGCTATCCCCGATGTGCCAGTAATAGCTGATCTGCACACCAGCCGGGAGAAAGTGGTTGCCGCTTGTATCCTCGTGCCAGTGGAGGGTAGCAGTGTGCTGCCCCTGAGGAACAGACACTATTTGCAGCTCCTGGTCCTGGCGCGGACCAATCGTCAGGTTGAGGCTGGCTTGTTGCAACGTGCTGCTTGCATCGCTAACCGTCTCATAAAAATCAATCGAAGCGGGAAAATGCACGACAGACGAGCGCGTCTTCACAGTGATAGCCTGACTGTGTGCCAACGCGTGAGTAACAGGTGTGTTGAACAGCATCCAGGGCAGAACAATACATCCTAGTATCAGCAACAGAAGACCAGCGCGTCGAGTGAGCATCGTACTTTCCCTCAATTCAAGCCAAATTTCCCCTTTGGCCCGCCTGAAATGATACACGTGAGAGCGATCTATTGATATTCATTGTAGCATGGATAGCAGTGGTTTGCATATCCCACAGATGCAAAAGAAGGATCGATCACTCTGTCGAAACGGCATGGCAGGAGCACGGATGACTTTATTCGGGCCAGGGATGCGGGCCGACAAGGGTCTGTATTTTCGGCCTGAACGATATGACCTATGTCCTACTCGCTGTCAATTTGCATGCTTTTATGCGTTGATGTATAAAGACACATGGAAATAAAGTGTATTAAGATGGGGTGGATGCGGTGGTTGCAACATACATCTCGTTTAGTCGCTCACGCAGAGACGTGCGTTTCCCTCATATGAGCAGGGAGTAGCCAGGCGATCATTGCAGACCAGGAGGGTTCTATGCAATTTGAGGAAAGAATATGAGTGATAACTTTTTACCATCAGAGCCACATAACAATTATTATGACAATGCTCAACCACAGCCACGCTCTCGCATAGATTCACTGAGAGATTTCACAAACCAGCCGCCGGGGCCACGGGAGCAGTTCCCTCCCCAGGCGCAACCACAGCCAGGACCGCAGGAGCAGTTCTCAAACCGGCACTTGCCACGCTGGCAGGCTCCGGCTTTCATGGAGCGCCCGGCGCAGATGATCCAGCGCTGGTCCAATAAGATGGGCGCGTTGCGGCCGCAAGGTGCGCCCAGGCAAGCGCTACAGAGCTGGACCAGCAAAATGGCCGCGTTGCGCCAGCAGGCTCCGGCGGCGGACCCCAATCCGCTGGTGCGCTATCATGCTCCTCAGCCATCTGCATCCGCTGGCACATTCCCGGCTCAGCCAATTCCAGCATATCGGCAGCCCTGGCGCATTTCGCGCACCCAGCGGATCACACGCCTGATTCGCAAACGTCGCGAGCGCCTTGCTCCCAACGGCAGGCGTCTTGGCATGATTATCACCAGCGTGTTGCTTGGTCTGGTACTCACTCTGCTTATCTCAGGCACCATCTCTGTCTATGCCGATTATCAAAGCCAGTTGCCGCGTGTGCAAGACCTGGCCAATCAGCGAGTGTTTCAATCCAGCCGTATGTATGACCGTAACGGCAAACTGCTCTATACTTTTTATGATGGCAAATACGGACGCAGCACGCCCGTTGTGTATAACCAGATTCCCGGCTTTATGCAGGATGCGCAAATTGCGGCGGAAGATAAGACCTTCTGGACCAATAACGGCGTGGATTTTCAGGCCACGCTGCGTTCGGCCTTCGAGGATGCAACTTCCCACCAGATAAAAACCGGCGCGAGCACCTTGACGCAGCAGATCATCAAAAATCTGACCCAAAACGGGGCAGTCACCCCTCAGCGTAAAATCAACGAGGCATTGCTGGCGATGGGCCTGACCCAGCAATATCCCAAGTGGAAAATCCTGGAGATGTATTTCAATATCGCTGCCTATGGTGGGCAAGAACAGGGCGCTGAGGCCGCCGCGCAGGACTTCTTTGGCCTCAAACCTCAATGTGACGCGAATTTTAAATGTACCCCGGCTATCGCTTTCCTGGACCGCGATCTGACAAAGTGCAAGACCGCGGATGAGACGACCTGCGCGGTTGACCCCATCCTGGGCCTGGCGCGCGCCTCGTTGATGGCTGGTATTCCCCAGAATCCACTTGCCTACGATCCGATCAGCAATTCCGCTAACTTGCAACCGCTGTTTCAGCGTCAGGATTATGTCCTGCAACAGATGTTGGGCGCTGGTATGAGCATCAATCTGGGATTGGGTTCACAGGTGCAGAATACTGAGCCGATCACTCCGCAGATCATTCAGCAGGCTGAGACGCTCACCAAAAGTATCAAATTTAGCGGTTTCCAGGGTGGTAATAGCGCGCCCCACTTTGTGCGGTGGGTCAGATTGACCCTGGCCACCTCGCTGGGGCATGGTGACTACGCCAGCGGGCTGGCCATCCTTGAACGGAGCGGCCTCAATATTCGCACGACCCTCGACTCCAACCTGGAAACCTATGTGGAGAGCGCGATCTATCGCCATGTCGATCAGCCAGAAATTCAGCCTTTTATGGGTAATTACCCTCAAACGCTGAGCAAAAGCGATAACCTGCACGATTCCGCTGCTGTGGTCATGGATGCCAAAACCGGCGAGGTACTGGCGATGAATGGCAGTGTGGACTGGAACGACGGCAGTGCAGCGGGTAGTGGACAGGTGAATATGGCACTCGCGCCGCGCGGGCCTGGCTCTTCCTTCAAACCCATTGTGCTTGCCGCAGCCTACGAAAAGGGCTGGTATCCCGGTATCGTGGTGCCCGACTTCAAGACCTATTTCCCCAAAGGTCTTTCGACGAATATGCCAGCCCAGACCAGCACCTATATACCTCAGGATTACGGTAAGACCGGTACCTATCACAATCAGCCGACGAATATCGCGCAGGCCATTGCTAACTCATATAATATTCCTGCCCTGAAAATGCAGAATTTCGCGGGCCTGGATAGCGTCTATAATATGGCGGCGCGCATGGGTATCACTTCAATTGATCCCAAAACTGGCCTGGTGCCCTCGATGGCCCTGGGTGTTGACGAAGTCTCGCTGTTGCAAATGGTCGGAGCCTACCAGACCTTTGCCAATCAGGGCACGCACATTCCGCCACACAATATCCTGGATATCTGGGATAACTACGGGCATAATCTCTATCATTACGATCCCACCCATCCCGATGGAGCAAGCGTGCTCAGCCCGCAAATCGCGTATCTCGTGACCTCGACGCTCGATAACGAAACGTTGCGTGCTGCGGAGTTCGGGAGCGACCACGTGCTCTCGATGTGGGATTGGAATCTGCCCGACGGCACCCATCCCGATGTCGCGTCTAAAACCGGTACCACCGATAGTTACAAAGATAACTGGACAATTGGCTACACACCCGATGTGGTGGTCGGCGTGTGGTCCGGCAATGCCGACGACTCCCCAATGGTCAATTCTATCGGTGTCACTGGCGCGGCCCCCATCTGGCACAGTATCATCGAGTATATTAGCGGCAAGTGCAATACGGCGAGCGACCAGATCGCCTGCCCGCCGCTCGACTTCACTTATCCCGACCGCCATTTCGTCATGCCCGATGGCATCATCCAGCACCAGGTCAACACCGTGAATGGGCTGGCGGGCGGCGGCTACACCAGTTATATGCTGGTCAACGAGGCTCCCCAGCAGAGTGGACACCTCAGGCCGACCTGCGACCCAACGGTTGATAATTGTAACCAATCTGGAAAGGGTGGCCACAAAAAACACCATTGATATGTTCGATAAACCCGCGTGACATCTCTGCATATCCAGGGATGCCACGCGACTTGTCAGACCTCGCATCGCCTGAAGACGTGCACAGAGTGGGAATATCAGGCTAGCGGCGTTAGTCCTCGCCGTCTCCATTCGTCTCACACGCTAAGAGAGGATTTGCTGCGAGAAAGTCAGTCATCCCAGATCGGTAGTCTCTATTTCGTGAGGCGCTTTGCACCCTTTATTTATGCGTATAGGCAGTACAAACATGAGGAACAGCAATCCTGGGTGATCGGGAGCGCCTGCCACAAGGAAGCGAAAGAAACCTGATGAGTAATAACTATTGGCAATCGCAAAATAATCAGAACGGTCACGCGGGCCCACCGAATCAGCCGCGTAAATCGGGTTTGCTCAGCAACTATACTAATCAGCCAGCAGCCCCAGGCAATGGCCCGACTCCCCAGGGGCCACCAGCTGCGTCGCCTTTTCCGGGGGCGCCGAATCAAAGCAATCAGCCTGGACCCTATCGCGGCCAACCCCCGCAGCAGCAATGGAACGGGCCCGGTTTTCTGGAACGTCCCGTGCAAATGGTGCAGCGCCTCTCAGCGAAGATGGCGGCCATCCGTCGCCAGGGTCAGATGCCCGTCGATCCCAATCCTCTGGTGCTCTATCATAATCCGCAGCCCCAGTTACCCGGCACAAAGCCAGTAGCTACGCGACCCATTGCCTGGCGTCGTTCGCGTGTGCAGCGCATCACCCATCTACGCAAAAGACGCCTCGAACGCTGGCAGCGCAACGGCCCTGGCAGCAAACGCCTCCCCTTGATCATTGTCTCGGTCATCGCAGCCTTGCTGCTCGTTGTGCTGACCTCGACGACCAGCTATGCCTATAATTTCTATCAGAGCGAACTGCCCCAGGTGCAGAACTTGGCCAGCTTGCGGATTCCTCAATCGACACACATCTATGATAGGAATGGCGTCCTGCTCGATACGCTCTATCGGAACACCACATGGGGAGTAGGCGGCCGCAGCACGCCTGTTTCCTATCAATATTTGCCCGGTGTGCTACAGGATGCACAGACCGCCGCCGAAGATCCGACCTTCTGGACGAATAACGGCATCGATCCACAGGGCATGTTGCGCGCGCTCACCCAGTATGCCTCCAATGGCGGCCAGATCACCAGCGGTGGTAGCACGATTACCCAGCAGTTGATTAAGAACCTCTCCAACAAGCGCGAGGACAATTTTCAGCGTAAAGCCAACGAAGCAGCCCTGGCTATTGGCTTGACCCAGCAGTATCCCAAGTGGAAGATCCTGGAGATGTACTTTAACGTCACGCCCTATGGCTCGCAGGAGCAGGGCGTTGAGGCGGCGGTAGAAGACTACTTTGGTATCCAGCCGCAGTGCAACCAGGCTACGCACAAATGTATTCCCGCCGTCGCTTTCCTGGACCGCGACCTGACCAAATGTACAAATCCCGCTGACTACACGACCTGCGCCTCTGATCCTATTCTGGGCCTGACGCGTGCCGCCATGCTGGCCGGCATTCCTCAGAACCCTACAAACTTTGACCCCTCGGTCAGCAGCGACAATTTCATCAATTTGCTGAAGAATCGTCTGCCCTATGTGCTTCAACAGATGCAAGCCGACAATATGGCTATCAACCTGGGCCTGGGTGATCCGGCGACCCATAAAATCGACAAAGGGCCGATCACCAGCGATATCATCGCTCAGGTTGAGGCGCGGGCGAAGAGCATCAGCATCGTGGGCTTCCACCAGACCATGCTGGCCCCGCATTTTGTGCAGTGGGTCATCGACACGCTTTCCCAGGCGCTGGGCAATGGCGACCGCACCGCCGGCTACCAATTGTTGATCACCAGCGGACTCAACATTTACACCACGCTCGATCTCAACCTGGAGCAGTTTGTCGAGAAGGATATTCAGCATAACCTGCGCGATAGAGTCTACGAACCCTACACTGGTTGGGGTCCGCTCAACACCGTCTATAACGTGAATGATTCCGCCGCCGTGGTCATGAACGCTAAAACCGGGGAAGTCCTGGCGATGGATGGCAGCTCTGACTACAATGACAACGCCAACCCTGAAATAGCCGGTGAGTACAACGCAGCCACCGCGTTTCGTCAGCCCGGTTCGTCAATCAAACCGATTGTCTATGCCGCTGCTCTTGAGAAAGGCTGGTATCCTGGCATCAAGCTGGTTGACGGCAAAACCTACTTTCCCGATGGGGCCAACACGCAAAGGCCCGCCGAGGGTAGCACCTATACACCAACCGACTACATGCATAGTTATCATCCAGGCTTGCCCACTGACATTCGTATTTCGCTGGCCAACTCATTTAACATCCCGGCCATTAAGACCCTGATGTTTGCTGGCTTCGATGATGTAGTGACGATGGCCAGGCGCCTGGGTGTCACCGCGCTTGATACCGATCTGGCCAACTACAATGCCTGGGCTTTAGCTCACAATCGTGTGACGAATAACCTTAATCAGTTATTTGGTCCGTCGCTAGCTCTGGGTACGGCTGGTATTCCCGTCTATCAAATGGTGGATGCCTACCAGACATTCGCGGATAATGGGATACACGTGCCCTACCACAATATCCTGGATATCTATGATAACTACGGTCATAATCTCTATCACTATGACCCGACGCATCCCAATGGTGTACAGGTGCTTAGTCCGCAGATTGCTTTTATTCTCAACAGCATGCTTTCCGACAATCCCGCGCGCCACTATGAGTTTACGGGCATCAACACTCTGACAATGGCTCCCTGGGCGCCCGCACGCCCGGTGGCCGCGAAAACTGGTACAACCGACGGTTTTGTAGATAACTGGACTATTGGTTACACCAGCAGTATCGTCGTTGGCGTCTGGTCGGGCAACGCGAACAATGCCAGGATGGCCAACGGGGTGATTGGTGTTTCGGGTGCCGGTCCTATCTGGCACGATATCATCACTTATGCCAGCGGTGAGAGCCAGTTGGGCATGACCCCGGATACAGCCTATCCAACCGATCCTTTCCCACAGCCCGATGGCGTGATTCAAGCCTCGGTTAATCCCACCAACGGGCTGCAAGGCTCCGGCGTGACCGATTGGATGCTCGTTAACGAGGCTCCTCAGCAGTCTGGCCTACCAACCTGCGACCCGAACAATCCCGATCCCAACAACCCGGCCTGCCCCCCAGCCGGTGGTACGCCTCCAGCGGGAGGTGGCAATCCTGGCGGGAACTGATCGAGGTCAATAGGTACATGAAGAAAGAGGATGGGCAACGCATCGACGCGCTGCCCATCCTCTTTCTTCATGTAGAATAAAATGCAATAGAGCTTCTTCTCTCTTTATCAGTAGCCATATTAGAGAAGAAATGTTAGTCTTCCCCTTCTGAACCGTTTAAACTCGTAGACCGGTTATATATTGTTGAGTATAGAAAGAAAGCAGAACAGGACATTCTCTGTTTCCTTTGAAGATGATTTGCATCTTTCGTTGTGTGGAGAACGGTGCAAATCGGGGACCAGCAGCCCGGCATGGGTGCCTGATAGAGCGCTGCCGGGAGTGGGTAGAAGGAATTAAAGGAAGATCTGATGGACAATAACTATTGGCGAGAGCAGAATAACCAGAACGGTTCAGAGGGAGCGCAGCATCAGGCGCGCAAATCAGGCTTGCTCAGCAATTATTCGGCAAAGCTACCATTGTGGGAGAATAACCCGGCTCCTCAAGGGCCGTCGCCTTTATCGCCGTTCCCGGACATGTCGAACCAGGGCAATCCGTTCGCACCCTCTCGCGACCAGTCCGCGCAGCAGGTGCCACCACAGCCGCAGCGGAATGGGCCGGATTTTCTGGCTCGGCCCGTGCAAGTGGTGCGGAGCTGGTCGGAGAAGATGGCTGCTATGCGCCAGCATGATCAGGCGCCTATCGATCCCAATCCTCAGGTGCGCTATCATAGCCCGCAGCCTTTGCGCTTGCCGGGCACCAGGCAACTTCCCACACGGCCCATCATCTGGCGCCGTTCGCGTGTGCAGCGCATCACCCACCTGCGTAAAAGACGCCTCGAACGCTGGCAACGCACCGGCCCCGGCAGTAAACGCCTCTCATCGCTAATTTTCGCGGTTATCGCCGGGCTTGTGCTCGTTTTGCTGACCTCAACCGCCAGCTATGCCTATAGTTTCTATCAGAGCGAGTTGCCCCAGGTCCAGAACCTGGCCAATTTGCAGAATATTCCACAATCAACGCATATCTATGATCGCCACGGTGTTCTGCTCAGCACGCTCTACCAGAACACGAAGCCGGGCGATGGTGGACGTGGCACGCTCATCTCCTACCAATATTTGCCGGGTGTGCTACAAGATGCACAGACCGCCGCCGAAGACCCCACTTTCTGGACCAATAACGGCATTGATCCGCAGGGCATGCTGCGCGCGCTGACCCAGTATGTCTCCAATGGCGGCCAGATCACCAGCGGTGGTAGTACGATTACTCAGCAGTTGATTAAGAATCTCTCTAACAATCGCCAGGATACCCTCCAGCGCAAAGCCAATGAAGCGGCCCTGGCTATTGGCCTGACCCAGCAGTATCCCAAGTGGAAAATCCTGGAGATGTATTTTAACGTCACGCCCTATGGCGCGCAGGACGCAGGCGTTGAGGCGGCGGTAGAGGACTACTTTGGTATGCAACCGCAATGCGACCTTAACACGCATAAGTGTCTGCCCGCCGTTGCTTTCCTGGATCGCGACCTGACCAAATGCAAAGACCCCGCCGTCTATGCTACCTGCGTTTCTGATCCTATCCTGGGCCTGGCGCGTGCCGCACTGCTGGCTGGTATCCCGCAGAATCCGACGCACAATGATCCGACGGTCAGCAGCCAGACGTACCAGCATATGCTGGCTGTACGCCTGCCCTATGTGCTGCAGCAGATGCAGGCCGACAATATGGATATCAACCTGGGTCTGGGTGATCCGGCGACCCATAAAATCGACAAAGGGCCGATCACCGCCGATGTCATTGCTCAGGTCGAGAAAGTTGCCGCCAGCATCAAAATTGTCGGCTTCCACCAGACCATGCAGGCTCCGCACTTTGTGCAATGGGTCACCAAAACGCTGGCCAACGCCCTGGGCAACTACCAGCAGCTCGACCTCAACGGCGTCTCTATTCCTGGCTATCGCACGTTGATCACCAGTGGCCTCAACATCTATACCACGCTCGATCTCAATCTAGAGCAGTTCATTGAAGCGGATATCAAACACAATCTGCGCGACCGGGTTTTCGAGAAATACACGGGTTATGGGCCGCTCAATACCGTTTATAACGTGAATGATTCCGCAGTCGTGGTTATGGACGCGCATACCGGTGAAATCCTGGCGATGGATGGTAGCTCCGACTATACCGATAATAGTTTGCCTGTCTCAGGTCAGGTGAATGCCGCTCTGGCCTTACGCCAGCCTGGTTCCACGATGAAGCCCATCGTCTACGCCGCAGCCTTCGAGAAAGGCTGGTACCCCGGCATGCGCATCATCGACCAGAAGACGTACTTCCCCAATGGAGGCAATCCACAGGCGCCCGCTCAGGGTAGTACCTATCTGCCAGTCGATTATGGGAATAAGTATCACAATGTAGACGAGACCTTGCGCATCAACCTGGCCAACTCGTTTAATATTCCCGCGATCAAAGCCTTGATGTTCGCGGGTTTCGACAGCGTAATCACGATGGCCCGGCGCCTGGGCGTCACCGACATTGATACTGACCTGGCTATCTACAATGATTGGGCGAAAACTCATGGCCACATTACCAATACACTCACCGAGAGGTTTGGCCCTGGCCTCGCCATCGGGAGCGCAGAGATCAGTGATCTACAGATGGTGGGCGTCTATCAGGTTTTCGCGGATAACGGGGTGCGTGTGCCTTACCACAATATCCTGAACGTCTACGATAACTATGGCCATAACCTTTATCACTATGATCCGACCCAGCCCAATGGCACTCCGGTGCTCAGCCCGCAGGTCACGTACCTGGTCAATGATATGCTCTCTGACGATCTGTCACGCGATAAGTACGAATTCCAGGGTATCCATACCCTGACCATGAGCGATTGGAACAACCAGCCCGTGGCCGCGAAAACCGGGACGACCGATGGCCCCCTTGATAACTGGACGATTGGCTATACCAGCAGCCTGGTCGTCGGCGTCTGGTCGGGCAACGCCGATGGGAACGATCCGATGCGGAAAAATATCATTGGTGTTTCAGGCGCTGGTCCTATCTGGCACGATGTCATCGAGTACGCCAGTGGACGCAGCCTGCTGGGCATGACTCCCGATACCGCGTATCCCACGGCGCCATTCCCACGACCCGATGGGCTAGTTCACGCGCAGGTCAATTCCATCAATGGACTACAAGGCAGCGGCACCGCCGACTGGATGCTCGTGAATGAGCAGCCCCAGCAGGCTGGCCTGCCAACCTGCGACCCGAATAATCCCGATCCCAACAACCCTGCCTGCGCTGCACTCATTGGCGGTGGGAATCCAGGTGGGGGTGGGAATCCAGGTGGAAACAGTAGCATCTTTGGGGATGGCAATCCCTTTGGCTAATGAACGGGCAGACCTATTGAAGACGCGGGTCATAAAGAGGGTCAAGGCAGAGATAAAGCGGGTTGAA
>CAXUEY010000168.1:0-12650 GCA_964250225.1 uncultured Ktedonobacteraceae bacterium
AAGAAGCTCTATAGTCCCCGCGCGATAACCGCGTGAGTATTGTGTATTTTTATGCAATACTCACGCTTTTATCGCGAAAAAAGCTTCAGCTTCGCGCACAAAATTCATGAGAAACTCCCCAATGCCTCGCTGCCAGAAAGCTGCCTGTTCTTCTTCAGTCATCTCAGCAATGTATTTGCCGCTTTCTGGCTCAATCTGGAGCGATTCGAGGGGGTAGCCTGGCAGTTGAGAGGCGCAGGGTTCGCTGACAAAGATGCGCGGCGAAATAAAATCTGCTTCAACTACGCGCCCCTGTGCGTCAGCCATACACAGCGCATACTCCCAATGCCCATTGACGGTCCCGCCCAGTTCTTTGATGATGTGCGCGTAGTGTAACAGCAACACTCTATCAGTTACTCTGCTGGTTTTTCCTGGGATGCGCCGTGTGTGAATACCAGGCTGTGCGTCATCCGCGAGACCAGCGAGGTAGAGGGCATTATCCATTGAGAGCACCAGTTGTCCGGCCGCCTGAGCGTAGGCCACAGACTTCTTGCGGGCATTCTCCTGCGCCGTTTTACCATCCTCTGGCACGTCTATGAAGATGCCCAGATCGTCGGTGCCTCTGACCGTGATACCCAGCGGTGTTAAGGCGGATTGGATCGACTTTTTTTTTGCCGCGTTGCTCGTGCCAACGATCAGGTCTTTCAGCATGTTGTAGCGCTCCTTCAGCGGGTTAGATCCACGAGAGTTTGAAGCGTGCCAGCACGCGGCGCACCGGACCCTGCTTCCAGAAACCCTCGATCCCCAACTGGCGTGTAGCCCAGACATAGACCAGCAGGCCCAGGAACAGTTCAAAGATCAGCTTGAAAATGGCGAAGATTGTCCCAAGCACGCCGAGCGTTGGCGCGGTCGTGGTAATCAGCACGGTATCGAGCAGGGTGCGCAAGAGCAGCACACCCACGCCCATCGCCAGCGCAGCCAGCAACACGCGTCCGCTGAAGTTTGCCAGTTGGCGCAGACGCAGCATGCCAATCTTTTTCTGCAAGAGCCAGAGCAGCACCGCGGCCTCCAGCAGACTGGCCACCGAGGTGGCGAGCGCCAGCATGCCCAGGCTCCACGATGGCCCCCATTTGACCAGATTGAGCAAGAGCAGGCTGAGCAGGATTTTCAGCACAAACTGGGCAATGCTCACCAGTACGGGCGTTTTGCTATCGCGGAAGGCGTAGAACGAGCGCGTCAGGATCTCCACCGCGGCCAGTCCCGCCAGGCCAAAGGCGAAGAAGGCCAGGGGCACCGAGGTAGCTGTGGCGCTGCCCAGGTCAAAGGCGCCGTGTTGCAAGAGCACCTGGATGATCGGCAGACCAAGTACGATCAGGCCCACGCTGGCGGGAATCGACATAAAGAGGATCGTGCGCAGGGTATCCTCGATGATCGCGCGTACACGGTCCAGGCGCCCCAGGGTGACATTCTCCGCCATCGTGGGGAAGGCCGCCGTGGAAATGGCCATGCCAAAGATCCCCAGGGGCAACAGGACCAGCTGCAAGGCCTGATAATACTGAGTGACCAGGCCCTGGCTATTCTGTTGATGGAGCAGAAAGGCTCCCGCTGCCAGCAAGAGGATCAGGCCGCGATCAACAAAGGTGGAGACGTAGAGCATCGCCGCGTTCAGCACTCGTGGCAGCATTTGCCACCCAATTTGACGCACGCCGGGATTCTTCCAGTCAAAGGTAAAGGTGTAGTGCATGCGCTCTTTGATGATACCAGGGATCTGCACACCCACCTGCAGGACCGCACCCAGCACTACGCCGATGGTCGCGGCATATACAGCAACATTCAGATGGGCCTCGCTGCGTCCAGCGAACACCAGGAAGAAGCCGGGCAGCAAACCCAAAATCAGGCCCACGTTATAGAGCACCGTGCCAATGGCTGGGAGCATAAAGTTCTGCCGCGCATAGAGCACCGAACTCAGTATGACGCCGCCGCCCATAATAATCGATTGTAACAACATAATGCGCGTGAGTGTGATAATCAGGCTCAGTTCGGTAGCCGACACGTGTGGATTATAGAGCGGAACCAGCCGGGGAGCCAGGATAATTGCGAGCAAGGCCAGGAAACACATAATAGCCACGGCCAGGTTTAGCGCTGAGCTGGCCACATGCCAGGCGCTTTTCTCATCCTTCTCGCCCACCATATAATGTGTGAAAACTGGGATAAAAGCGGAACTGAGCGCTCCACCTGCCACAACATTAAAAATCAGATCGGGGACGAGAAAGGCCTGGAGATAGGCATCCGATCTCATGGCAGTGCCAAAGACAAAGGCAAAGATCGAGGTGCGCAACAGTCCCAGGACGCGCCCCACAATAAACGAGCCAGTCAGGATCATCGTCGCGCGCGCCATGCGCGCTTTCTGGATCGAACCAGTATCCTGCTCTGCCACAGGAGGTGGCGAGAGCGACTGGCTGGCGGTTGAGAGCGGCAGACCTGAGGGGCCGCGCTGCAACGGTGACAGCAGTGGACCCGACACGGGCTTTGGCGCGTCCCACGATGAGGGAGTCGCCGGGCTGGATGGTGGTGTCGATGCGTGTGGTCCCCACGACGCCGACGCGTCCGGACCCACGGGAGGCACACCTGTGTTCGCTCTCCACGACGGATCTTGAGTTGGCCGACCTCTCATCGGCGGTGGCGGCGGAGCCATGTCGGGAGAACTAAATAAGCCGCCGAGCCGTTCTCCGAGAGACTTTGGCCCCTGTTGCCGTGGACCAAACGGGCCACCCTGCTGGCGACGCATCCGTTCGGTGCGCAACTGCTGTAGTTGTTGCAGGCGATCCTGAGGTGGCATAGGATGGTCCTGCTGAAACGGCGGATGATTCTGCATGTATGGCATAGAAGGGCGATCCTGGCGGAGCACAGGCATCGGCTGTGAAGGCTGAGGGGCATTGAAATACTGAAATTCCATGCCCTGGCCATAGCCCAGGCTCGAACCCATATCCAGCAGCGGCTCCTGATATTGCGTTGGCACCGGCAGCGGCTGTGATGGATGTTGCATCTGTAGCGGCCCCGAAGGTGTTGGCGGACTTAAAGGTCCAGAAGGCGTTGGTGGGCTTAAAGGTCCAGAAGGCGCGCCATAGGAGCGCAACGAACGAAACTGCTGCTGAGCAGGCAATGCTGATGGCATACCCTGTGCTGGTGGCCAGCCTGGTGGTGGCACAGGAGATGTTGGCGATGCTGACGGCTGCATAGGAGCGGCTTGTTCGTGCTCGTATTGCCATCCATAGTATGGTTGTTGCTGTTGTCCTGGCATACCCTGTTGGGGGTTCTGTTGTCCTTCGTTTCCCACAATGTTCTCTCAAGAATTGTTTTCTGCATGCTTGTTTTAAGAAATACGGACCTTTGTCGCGCCCGGTAATGGGCGCAGACACCCACTAAAGCGGAGAGAAGGTCCATGTTTAGCACACCTCATGCGGTACAGATTCGCCTGAAAGCATACCATAGTAGCGCGATTTTTACCAATCTAACCCCGAAAGTCATAGGTGACTGCTAGCTTTACTCTCTCAGTGCACAAAAATCTCTATACTGCTGAGGTAGTTCTCGAACCCAGGCCTGTTGTTCTTCGGTTTCAGGTACAGTATAACCGCGCGCGCAAGAGAGACGCTCGCAGGCGCTTTCTGGTGAGAGACCGCTGAGTACCAGCACACTGGCCGCGATGAGTGCTGAGCGGCCCAGGCCTATGCGACAATGAGCCGCGATATGCTTGCCCGCTGCCAGATGCGTTTTGAGCTGTTCTAGCAGGGCAAAGATCTCTGTGGAAAAGGCTGGAATGCTGTGATCGTTAATCGGGTAGGAGAGATAGAGCATGCCCTGGCTCTGGCAGATCTCAGCCTCCTGCGTGAGGTCCAGCTCGGTCACTTCGCCAGATGTGAGCAGAGAAACCAGCACATCAACGCCCTCGGTGCGCAGCATTGTAATCTCGTCCAGCAACCAGTCACTGCCGCGTGGACGCCGCGCGATACTGACTTTGCCATCGAGTAGTGGCTGCACTGTATATAAGCGCGTAGTTGCAGACATGAGCAAATCCCTTTCTTAATAGGAAAAGACGCAGTTATATGATAAGCACTGTCACCATTACGCCGCATGTTATACATAGGACCAGGTAATCGGCAAGCATAAAGGATTTTTCGTGTAGACGCGTCTGATGACCATCGACCTGGTAGCCACGCGCGTCGAGGGCGGTGGCCAGTTCGGACGCGCGGCGCAGGGTATTGCGTAAAAAGGGGACAAAGAGCGCCAGCACGCTTTGCACGCGCTCGCGCAAAGGACCAGCGCTCAAACTGGAGCCGCGCGCGGCCTGAGCTTTAGCCAGTTGCTCGACCTCTTCCAATAGCGTGGGTACAAAGCGCAGGGCCAGTAGTGTCATCAGCGCAAAGTCGTCCACAGGCAGGCGCAACCAGCGCAGAGGCGCCAGCAACATGGTCAGCCCCTCGATCAGCGCCACGGGTGAGGTGGTCATGGTCAGCAGTAGCGAACAGGGATAAAGGGTCAAGAAAATCGCGAGAAAGATACTGCCATACCAGACACCGTCATAGGTGAGCATATACGCCAGGCGTGGGGAAGCGTGCGCGGGCTGCGCGAAAAACGCGTACAGCAGGCCGGGCACGAGCAGGAAGGCTGCAAATATAGCCACCAGACGCGCGCGTTTGAGCCTGCGCTGGAAAGCAGGCTGCCGCAAGGCAGGCAGAGGCAACAGGGCCAGCAGCAGATAGATACCAAGCAGCAGGCCAACCACTACGCCTGTTCCAATCAGCAATGTGGGTGTAAGCAGGAGCGATGGCAGCGTATAGAGCACGCGCCCACTATCGGGCAGACCCACCGGCACAAAGATCCCCAGCGCGCTCGTCAGTCCGATAATGGCGACGAGCAGCCAGAGCCGACGCCACATCTCGCGCCACGCGATGCCAGAGCAGGCCACGCCAACCAGCATCAGCGCGAAGGCCACCATATACGGCGTAAAGTCCCAATAAAAATGACCAGCCGCTACCAGCGCCACCACCATTATCAGCATTAATAACAATTTCGTCCTGGCCTGTAAACGATGCAACAGACTGGAACCCGGATAATAGACACCCAGCGAAACATTTTTTAGAAACATCTATAAGATCCCCCTGAATGGAGCGCCGATCCTCGCGCCCGGCGCCTCCTATCCCCTAGCACCGGAGGCAAGCGCCGGTGCTACATGCAAGGGGGGCTGTGGCTAGCACCGACGATCCTCGATCATCGTGGAGCTAGCCTCCCCCTCCCCTTGAGTGTAGCGCCGGCCCTTGCCTCCGGCGTCCGCTGCGTCCGGCGCTTCCCATTACTACAAATTTAGCGCTTTAAAAAACCAAAAGCCTCGTCTACTGTCGTAATTTCCAGCGGCACTTTTAGACCACGCTGGCGCATGAGCGAGAGCAGCGTGCTCAGTGGCGGCGGAGCCAGACCGTGGTCACGCAACAGCGTTGTTTGCGCGAAGATCTCGTGGGGCGCGCCCTGCATGACCAGGCTGCCCTGATGGAGCACAAAGATCTGGTTGGCCAGCGAAGCCACCTCGGCCATATCGTGTGAGATCAGAATCACCGTGATGCCCTGTTGCTTCAGCGCGCGAATATGCATATAGAACTCCTCGCGCCCCTCAGCATCGAGGCCCACGCCTGGCTCGTCCAGGATCAGGATCGTCGGTTGCATAGCCAGGACACCTGCCAGGGCCACGCGTCGTCGCTGTCCACCACTCAGCTCAAAGGGCGAACGTTGCGCGTATTCCGCGTGCGGTAATCCCACGCTGGCCAGCGCCTGGATCACGCGTGTGCGCACCTCTGCGCGGCTGAGGTGCAGACGTTGGGGACCAAAGGCCACGTCGGCGTAGACGCTTTTCTCAAAAAGCTGGGCTTCGGGAAATTGGAAGAGCAGACCCACGCGCTGGCGCAGCTTTAGTAGCTCAGCGCCCGACACTCCCACCTCAATCCCATCTACCAGCACTTTGCCGCTAGTGGGCTTCAGCAGGCCATTGAAATGCTGCACCAGGGTGGACTTGCCGGAGCCGGTCACACCAATGATGGCAGCGCAGGCGCCACGCGCAATTTCTAGATTGATATCCAGTAGCGCGGGACGGCGCAACGTTGCCGCTTGTGTGGCCGCGTAAATATGTGTCAGGTGCTGTACCTGGATCGCAGCATTGTTCATGGTACCAATTCCTCCGCGATAGCTGCTTCGGTCAGGGCCAGGGGCGAGATGCGTACACCGGCGGCGCGCAGGCGGGCGGCCAATTCCAGTGGCTCAGGGATCGCCAGTTTGAGTGCGCGCAGGCGTGGCAGGTCGGCGAAAATCGTCGCGGGGGTGCCCTGCATCACGATGCGCCCCTGTTCCATGACCAGCACACGTTCGGCCAGTGCAGCCTCTTCCAGCAGATGGGTCACGTGAATAATGGTCAGGCCATGCTCGCGCCGTAACTGGTGCAGCAGCGCGACGATTTCCTGGCGTGAGAGCGGATCGAGTTGCGAGGTCGCTTCATCGGCGATGATACAGCGTGGACGCAGGGCCAGCACGCCCGCAATGGCCAGGCGTTGTCGCTGACCGCCGGAGAGTCGTTGGGGCGACTGTTGACGCAAATGCGCGAGGCCCACCGCTTCCAGTGCCGCATCCACGCGTTCAGCGATCAGAGAAGCTGGCAGGCCGCGCACGCTCAAGGCCCAGGCCACGTCATCCTCGACAATGGTCGCGATAATCTGGTTATCGGGTTGCTGGAAAATCATGCCCACGATATCCCGCACGCGGCGTTGCAAAGCCGCCTCACGTGTATCCATGGCGGCAACCAGCACACGTCCGCTGTCGGGCGTGAGCAGAGCGTTACAGTGGCGGGCCAGCGTCGATTTGCCGCTGCCATTGTGCCCCAGCAGCGTCAGATACTCACCCTCCCGCACATGCAGGTTGATCTTATCCAGGGCGGGTCGCGTCTGAGTTTGTGTCATACCGACGCGTGGGTAGGTATAGCTCACCTGTTGCACATCGATCAGTGGAGTTGCAGTCATCGCGTTCTATCGCCTTCTCTTGCCAAGCGGCGCTGGTGTATACGAGCGATATTCAGACGGCGTAGCTCGCACTTGAGATGATAGAGCAGCGGAAGCCGGGTGAGCGCTTTGCGTGGGATCAGTTTCAAGAGCCTGAGGGCCAGCCAGTAACCCATGCCTTCCAGACGATAGCCGGGAAATGGATCTACCTGATGACCCAGCAGACGCAGGAAAAAATTGGTAATCCAGTAAGCCATGATAACCAGTGGCGTACAGACGGCGCACGCGGCCAGGTAGAGCAGGATCGGCCAGTTTTGCAGGCCCCATTGCACAAAACGATCAACCAGCGGGAAAAGCGTATGCTGCCAGAAGCCGCCTAAACCTACTATATGGAAAGCCAGGGCTACTAGAGGTATAAAGGAATAATACGACTGGCGCAGACCGTGGATGAGCGCGCCTACGCCGCCGCTCAAAAGAGAGAAGAAGAGGAGCACCGCTGACAGAGCCAGCGCGCCACACAGCACCCCCACGAGAATCGTCGCCAGGTGGTGCAGGCGATGGCGCATCGTCAGGCCCAAAAAGATCCCCGCTCCCGCTTCCAGCATCATCGCGGGTGTGCCGCCAGGACCGACCACGATGCTGACAATAAACAGCGCGACGCACAGGCTCATGCAGCCCACATACAGCCCCCGTCGTAATACCAGCAGGGCAAAAATCACCGGCACCAGCAGCGCTAGAAATTGACCCCCTACCGGCAGATAGCGAATGAGTAGGTGAAAGACCACGCTAATATCCGCCAGCAGCGCGCCCTCGGCAATCTCGATGGCGCTCAGCCTGCGCGCGCGCCACCTGGAAGTTGCGTGCTTCGGCGCCAGCGTAGAGCTTTCTACTGCAAGGAGTGTTGTTTCCTGTGCCTCTTCAATCATGCATGGACTCACATTCGTTTTCTTTTTATTTTACCAGATTGGGCAGATTTTTTTATCATCAGAATCGAGGCGTATCCTACCAGAAAATCTCGTGCCAGACTTGCACCTGAGTGCAATGTGCGCTGTCTCTGCGACCCTAAATCTGCTCCTGTGCTGATCCCCCATCTGGCTAAAACGCGCTTGCGTCGCCATTTTTTCTGCGCATTTGACGAGAGAACCAATCCTCGCTACAATCCTACTAGCACAAAGACAGGATAGAGCCAGAGTACAGCAGAGGCAATCTGCGCTCTCCGCTTCTTTTCCCTGTCCTATAGAATAGCGTGAGGAAGCAGATCAGCACTTATGAAGCATCTCAACGTTGTGATCCTGGCCGGTGGAAGTGGGACGCGTCTCTGGCCATTGAGCACCCCTGGTTACCCCAAACAATTTTTGCCGCTCCCCAATGGGAAGAGTATGATCCAGGAGACGCTGGCCAGGGTTGCGCCACTGGTGACGCCCGAACAGGCCTGGATCGTCACAGGCCGCAACATGGCCGAACTGGTCTATGAACACTTGCCCACCCTCGCACATGACCATCTGCTGGGCGAGCCAATGGGGCGCAACTCCGCGCCAGCTATCGCCTGGATCGCTGCTACTCTCGCTCGCCGCGATCCCGACGCGATCATGGCCAGTCTGCACGCCGACCATGTGATTACACAAGTTGAGTCACTCAGGCAGGCTTTGAAGCTCGCGTATCAAGTGGCAGAGCAGGGGCATCTTGTCACCTTAGGCATTAAGCCGACGACCGCGGAGATCGGCTATGGCTATATTCGCTATGGCGCG
Organism: uncultured Ktedonobacteraceae bacterium; assembly: GCA_964250225.1. GTDB lineage: Bacteria > Chloroflexota > Ktedonobacteria > Ktedonobacterales > Ktedonobacteraceae > Paraktedonobacter. The sequence goes on from CAXUEY010000168.1 coordinate 8,765, forward strand.
CAAATTACTGAGGGCAGTGGACACCAGGCTTTCTACGGCGAGCGTTTTGTGGAAAAGCCTGATCGCGAGACCGCGCAGAGCTACCTCGACGATGGACACTACGTCTGGAATAGCGGTATGTTTGCTTGGCAGGTCAAGACTATTTTGCGCGCAATGCGCGCACATCTGCCGGAGATGATGCAAAAAATCGACCAGATCGTCGCGGCTATGGGCACGCCCGACGAGCAGACCGTCCTGAACGAACTCTGGCCAACCATCGCATCCGTCTCGATTGACTACGGCATCATGGAGAAGGTCAACCAGTTCGCGGTCATCCCCGCTGAAATCGGCTGGAACGATGTCGGAAACTGGGAGCAATACGGCGCGCTCTTCCCCTCAGATGCCCAGGGCGTGAAACGCGTGGGTGTGCACGAGGATCTGGAGAGTCAGAACATTTTCGTGTATAACGGCACCCCGCGCCAGATCTTTACTATTGGCCTGGAAGATATGGTGATTGTGGAGATGGAAGACAAAACGGTGATCTGCCATATCAGCGCTGTACAACGTGTCAAAGAGATTGCTGAAAAACAGAATAAACAAGCCTAAATTAGCGGAAAAATCGGGCAATAGGGGCAAAAACATACAAATTTACCCCGGCTGCCCGATTTTTCTGCTATAATACCTTTTGTAGAAGCGCTCGTATCGAATCCCCTGAAAAAGAAGGAGCTTTTCATAATGATCTCCGAACAATCAACTTTTGCCCCTCACGGAATGGTCGCCTGCGCGCACTATCTGGCCAGCCAGGCCGGCGTGCAGATCCTGACCCAGGGAGGAAACGCTATTGATGCCGCTATCGCAGCAAACGCGGTGATGACCGTGGTCTATCCTATGACCTGTTCTGCTGGCGGCGACCTTTTTATGTTGATCTGGGACGCGAAAACACAGCAGATATACGCCCTGAATGGCAGCGGGCGGGCGCCACAGGGCATGACCCCTGAATATTTCGCGGCCAAAGGCATGACAGAAGTTCCACAGCGTGGTCCGCTTTCGATCAATATTCCCGGCGCCGTGCATGGCTGGTTTGAGGCCCTGGAACGCTTTGGCTCACTCAAACCAGAGCAGATCTTCGCCCCGGCCATCGCGCTGGCGGAAGATGGCATGCCAGCCTCCGCGAAAGTCAGTCGCGCACTGACCTATTCGACGCCTCTGCTGACCCAATGGGAGAGTAGCGCGGCGACGTATCTGCCCAATGGACGCGCGCCCCGGCCCGGCGAACGGCTGCGCCAGCCCAACCTGGCTCGCACCTATCGCACTCTGGCCCGCGAGGGTCGCGACGCCTTTTATCACGGTCCTATCGGGCGCACCATCGCCGAGTATGTTCAGCAGTGCGGCGGCGTGCTGAGCGTTGAGGATCTGGAGCAGCATCGTACCGATTGGGTAGAGCCGCTCTCGACGAGCTATCGCGGCTACGAGGTCTACGAATTCCCGCCCAACACCCAGGGTCTTGTTGCGCTGGAGATGCTGAATATCCTGGAGGGCTACGATCTCAAAGCGCTGGGCTATCAGAGTGCTGAATATTTGCACCTGCTGCTTGAAGCGAAAAAACTGGCTTTCGATGATCGCGATAGATATATCTCCGATCCCACGTTTGTGGATGTTCCAGTTGAGCGCCTGATTAGCAAGGCCTACGCGGAAGAGCGACGCGCGCATATCAGCATGGATAAGGTCATGCCCTATATCGTCGGTGAACTGCAAAGGGATGGCGATACGATGTACCTCTGTACCGCCGATAACCAGGGCAACGTTGTCTCGCTCATCCAGAGCCTGTACATGGGCATCGGTAGCGGCGTGGTCGGTGGTGATACCGGCGTGGCCCTGCACAATCGCGGCTCGTACTTCTCGCTGGACCCGCGCCACGTCAATTACCTACAACCTGGCAAACGCACGATGCACACGTTGATGCCTGGTATGGTGCTGCGCGACGGGAAGCCACACATGTCTATTGGCACGATGGGTGGCGACGCTCAGCCGCAAATCCACGCCCAACTGCTTACCGCTATGCTCGATTTCGATCTGAGCGCGCAGGAGGCCATCTCAGCTCCGCGTTGGAATAGTGGACGCGCCCGGCTCGGCACCCTCTCCAACCACTTGCCAGGCCAGCGCGGTATAGATGAGCACCAGGAGACAGGCATCGTCGAGATGGTGGCCATTGAAAACCGTTTTCCAGAAGGTGTGCCTGAGCGCTTACGGGAACTCGGCCATTATATCGGCGAACTCGGTCCCCTGGAAGACCTGATGGGCCACGCCCAGGCCATCGTGTTGCACCCCGAAGACCAGGTTTTCGAGGGCGCTGCCGACCCCCGCTGCGATGGGCTGGCTCTGGGCTTCTAATGCAAAAACATGCGAGTGTTAAGGAAAGGACAAGCCAGCTTGCCACTGGTGCATTGTTGGTGCTATGCTCAAGGTAGCCCGTTTCCTCTTCCGAGACATTGATACGGGTGATGCAGGGGCCCACAACTCCTGAGGGTTGAAACTAGCCAGCACATTCCTGTGCATGTCTGTGGTATAATGCTTGCTCGTCCCCGACGTAACTGTTGTGGTTGCGTCGGGGCGAGAAAGAATCGATAATTGGTTGTATGGATAGCATCCAAATCCAGCCAGAAGCTACCAGCCACCGGTAGTTTTTGCTTGAGTGGTAGAGAGCCGTAGCGTCGAAGGAGGAAGCAGAGACATGACTACACACCCAATTCGCCATAGTATCCCCCCAGATATACTGGAGCTTTCGCATGAGCGCGATGAGTTGCGCAAACGCGGCCAGTATGACCGGGCAGATGCCCTGAAAAAGCTGATCGAGGATGCTGGTTACAGCATTAAAGATAACCCCCGTGGCGCTCACCTGAGCATTCTACCTACCATTGAAGTGGACGACTCAACGTATCGCACGGCTCGCCAGGTTCCCTCGTTGCTCAATGAGAGCGACCGGTACCTGTTCTCTGTGCACATCCTGGCCAATAACTGCTTCGATGAGGCTCGGCGCTGCGTCGAGAGCGTCCTGCGCCACGCAGACACGCAGCCCATCGAGGTGCTGTTGATCGACAACGCCTCACAGGATGAACTGGACTCCTGGGTAAAAACATATCAGCAGGAGACCGCCGCTCTGCATCGCATCCGCATCTCGCGTGTCATGGGTGAAGCCGCGGCGCGCAACCTCGCTTTGCAGCAGAGTCGGGGACGTTTTATCTTGCAGCTTGCCCCCAACCTCGAACTGACCGGCGATATCTTCACGCCCCTGGCTCAGGTGCTGGAAAACGCTGAGGTCGGCATCACCGGCTCGCGCGGCTTGCATACCGACGACCTGCGCCACTTTGAGGAGAGCGAGGACGATGAGGTTGAAGCCATCGACGGCTCCTGCATGGCCTTTCCACGCAAACTGCTCAAGAAAACCGGTCTCTTCGACGAGGGCTATCGCTTCCCTGCTACCTATATGGACATCGACTTCAGCTTCGCCGCGCGCGAAAGTGGCCTGCAAGCTAGAGTAGTCCGCGACTTGCCCCTGATCGCTCATCCAATCCAATCACACTCCCCCCATTCCGACGCGGAACGCACGCGCCTGCACAAACGCAACTTCTATCATTTCCTGGATCATTGGGGAGACCGCGAAGATCTGCTGCTGAACGTGCCGGAGGAGGATGAGTACGATGAAGAAGACGAAGACGATGAAAGTGGTGACGAAGAATAGTTTATAGGGTGAAAAGGGGGAAATTTATTTTTTTTTAATTTTTTTATAAACCAATGTACTTCTACAAGTAAAGATGGTTTTATACCATAGCTATTAAAGCCCTAGGCTATACCAATCATAAAGTAGTTGGTGTTTCAAAAAACAAAAAACTATTGGGCAATATATACC